>DATAHG010000466.1:0-2374 GCA_036263295.1 Thermoanaerobaculia bacterium
GTGAGCAGTTGGCGGATCAGGCGTCCGCGCCCGGCGCCGAGAGCCAGCCGGACGGCCAGCTCCTGGCGGCGCGAGAGGGTGCGCGACAGCAGGGCTCCGGCCAGATTGGCGCAGGTGATCAACAGCACCAGCCCGGCGCTCGCCATCAGGACGAGCAGCGGAGTGCGGACGTCGCCGACCATGGCGTCGCGCAGGCCAACCGCCGTGAAGTCGTGGCCGGCGTCGGAGTCCGGGTACTGGCGCCTCAGGTCGGCGGCGATGGAGGAGAGCTCGCGCTGCGCTCCCTCAATCGTGGCGCCGGGGGCCAGCCGGCCGACGAGGGCCAGCCAGTGTTGCTGCCGGACGCGCACCGGATCGCGCCGCGCCGGCTCGAGGTCGAGCGGCAGCCAGAGGTCGGCCTCCCCCATCGGGCCGACGAAGCCGCGCGGCAGCACGCCCACCACTTTGCAAGGGGTGCCATTGAGGACGAGAGACCGGCCGAGCGCGCCTCGGGGGTTACCGAACAGGCGCTGCCCGGCTTCGAAGCTCAACATCGTGACCGCAGGCGCCCCCTTCGCGGCATCGGCGTCCGTGAGCATCCTCCCCGCCAGGGGGGCCACCCCGAGCGTCTCGAAAAAGCCCGATCCCACCAGCCCTCCGGTCAGGATCTGTGGCCCGGAATCCGCGGTCGAGGTCACCTCCAAAATAAAGTGAAGGAAAGGCGACATCCGGACGAAGGATCGCTGGCGTCTGGCGATATCCGTGATGGCGCCGACGCTCAGCGACGAGCGGTCGAGCGAGCCATCCTCCATGCGCATGTAGACCCGCACAAGGCGGTCCGCGTCGGCGTACGGCAGCGCGTCGAGCAGCACCGATTTGACGACGCCGAACACCGCCGCGTTGGCGCCGATCCCGAGCGCAAGGGTAACGATGGCAAGGAGCGAAAAAAGCGGCGATCGCAGGGCCGACCGCACCCCGTACCGGAGGTCCTGGGCGAGGTCCTCCAGGGGACGGTTGCGGTACTCGTCCCGCGCCTCCTCCAGGAAGCGCTCGCGCCCTCCGAAGGCGACCAGCGCCGCGCGCCGCGCCTCCTCCGGGCTCATGCCGAGCCGCAGGTTCTTCTCGGTCTGCATGTCGATGTGGAACCGGACCTCCTCGTCCAGTTCCGGCTCGGCCGTGCGCTGCCGGAGCGACCCGGACAGCTTCTTTACCTCGTCGAGGATTCCCATGGCGGCAGGCTCCTAGGTTGTGGATATCCGCAGGACGAGATTGACCGCCTCGGAGAGCCGCTCCCAGCTCTCCAGTTCGGCCGCAAGCTGCCGCCGGCCGGCGTCGGTGATCGCGTAATACTTCGCCCGCCGGTTGTTTTCGGTGATCCGCCAGGATGAGCCGATAAAGCCCTGGCGCTCCAGCCGGTAGAGCGCGGGATAGAGCGATCCCTGGTTGACCTGCAGGACCTTCTGGGACCACTGCTCGATGCGCTCCGTGATGCCCCACCCGTGCATGGGCTCGAGCTGCAGCGCCTTGAGGACGAGCATGTCGAGGGTCCCCTGGAGCAGGTCCCCTTTGTTCTTGTTGGCTGTCTTGTCGGTCATCGGCCTTCATCCTTCCCCTAGATCGTCTAAAGGAAGGATGAAGCCGCTCCTCTAGATTGTCAAGAGGAAGGAGGGGACGGGTCAAACATCGCGCTGAGCTCCCGATAATTCACCGCCTCTGCCGCGAAGGAGAACGTCCCGTGCTCCTTCATCTCCCGGGCGGCCCGCAGGAAGGCCCCCAGGGCGGCGCGGGAGAGAGCGCTGCCGACGCTGACCCGCTTGACGCCGATCTCGGAAAGATCCGCGAGGCTCAACTGGACCCCTTGCAGGCCCATCACGACGTTGACGGGGCGGTCCACCGAGCGGACGACCGCCGCGAGGTCGTCCCGGCTGGTGAGACCCGGCGCGTAGAGCACCTCGGCCCCCGCCTCCTGGTAGGCCTGGAGCCGCCGGACCGTGTCGGCGAGGTCCGGACGCCCGACCAGGTAGTTCTCGCAACGGGCGGTCAGGACGAAGGGGGACGGCAGGGAGCGGGCGGCCTCCACCGCGGCCCGGATCCGCTCGACCGCCAGGTCGAAGTCATAGATCGGGTCCTCCGAGCGGCCGGTGGAGTCCTCGATCGAGCCGCCGGCCAGGCCGCTCTGCCCCGCCAGGCGGATCGTCTCGGCCGCCGCCTGCGGGTCATCGCCGAAGCCGTTCTCCAGATCGGCGCTGACGGGCAGGTCGGTGGCGGACACGATCGCCCGCACGTGCTCCATCATGGCCTCGCGGCCGACGGTGTTGTCCCGCTGCCCGAGAGAAAAGGCATACCCGGCGCTCGTCGTCGCCAGGGCTTCGAAACCCAGGAAAGTCAGGAGCCG
>DATAHG010000467.1:0-11591 GCA_036263295.1 Thermoanaerobaculia bacterium
CCCGGGCCGCTGCCGTCCTGCGGCAGACCGTTGTTCATGCCCGGTGCCTCCAGGAACTTGGGGAGCGGCCGGCCGAGCCATTTCGTGGTCATCGAGGGAGCATTGCCGGTCGGAGCCGCCGCGCCCGGCACCGAGGTCCGCCCCGCTCCCATGACCTGGAGGACCATCGCCTCGGTGAACTGCCACTCGTCGTAATGCTGACGGCCGAAAAAGGTCATGATCGATTCCTTGCGGCTCTTGCTCCGCACGCCGACGATCGGGCCGATCTGGACCTCTTCCCCCTTCTTGGGGCCGCCGAAGGTCGAGCCTTCGCCCCCATCTTCGCCACCCCCGCCGTCCTCGCCTCCCTGACCTTCGCCGCCCTCCTGTCCATTCTCGCCGTTCTGGCCGTTCTGGCCGTTGAGGCCACTGCCGCCCTGGCCGCTGTTTCGGCCATTGCCGTCGGTGTCCGCGCCGCCGGGCTGGTTCTGGAAGATCAGGCCCCACTTGCCGTCCTCGGTCATGGGGTCCTTCCAGAGTTGGCGGATGCAGCGCGGCTCGAGCTCGACCAGCTCTTGCAGGCGATTGGGATAGCGCTGGAAACGGTTGTGGAAGACCCGGATCGCTTCGGCGTACTGCAGGCCGCGGAAGCGCAGCTCCTCTTCCTTGTTGCGCTGGATCACCCGGCTCCACAGCGGCAGCGACGCCGCGACCAGGATGCTCATGACCGTGATCACCATCACCAGGATCACGAGGTTGTAGCCCTTCTGGCCGCGGCTCGGGGTGGTGGACACGGCGGGACCTCCTACCACTCGCTGTAAGGCGTACCGCTCAACGACTTCAGCGGCGACCCCGAGTGGATATCGACGATGCCGGGCGAGCCATCCCCCCCATCCGCCTCGGCGGCCGGTTCGTCCGGGTTCACCTCTTCGTAATCCAGCAGCCAGGTTTCGCTGCTCCGGGTGATCGGATCGGCGGGGACCTTGCGCAGATAACCCGCCTCCACCAGCGCCTCCAGGCTCGCGGGATAGCGCCCCTTGTCGCCGTAATACTGATCGATCACGTCGCGCATCGTCCGCAGATTCTGCTTGAGGGTGGCCTCGGAGGCCCGGCGCGGCATGTCCTTCATCTTCGGCATGGCGACCGTCGCCAGAATGCCGATGATCGCGATCACGATGATCAGCTCCAGCAGAGTGAAGCCGCGCTGACGGCGAATGGATCGCATTTCAGACCTCCTTCTTACCACTTGCGGTAGGGGACGCCGTTCAATCCGACACCCTGGGAGAGGGAGTAGACGTCGAAGATGTTCTCTCCCCCCCACGAGGTGGCGTCGGTGTCGTCCTGGTAGCTCCGGAGACCCCACTCGTCTTTGCCCGTCATGGGATCGACCGGAATCCTCCGCAGGAACTTCACCTTTTTGTCCACCTGGCCGAGGACCTCGACCCCTTCCACCAGGACGTCGAGCTCCTTGGGATAGCCATCCGTGCCGAGATCGACCGGGATCAGCCCCATGTCGCTGTAGCGCTTGTATTCGTCGATGGCGTTGCGCATGTCGCGCAGATCGTGCTGCAGATCCGCCTCCTTGCTGCGCTTCAGCGTGAATTTCGCGACCGGCATGGCGACCAGGGCCAGGATCGACATGATCGCGGCCACCATCACCAGCTCGGCCAGGGTGAAACCTTTTTGCGATCGATGTCGATTCGCCATGGTCATACGCCTCCTGCCGGCTATTTCGAAGCGCCGGTCGAGCCGGACCGCCGCGGCGGCGCGGGCACCGGCTTCGGCTTCGGGGCCGGAGCGATGGCGCCGGCCTGGACGAGCACCCGCGCCGGGGCCGCCGCGACCGGCAGCACCGGCCGCAGAGCCGCGTCGAGCGCCTGGGTCTGCGTGAAGCCGATCTCCGCCTCCCCCGCGCGCAGGGCGCGGAAGGTGATGTGGACCACCGTCCCCGCCCCCTTGACGCCGGGCACCTGGCCGAGACGGCTCAGGCCGAGCACGATCTTGCCGGGCTGGGTGGTGTCGGAGAGCGTCTGGGCCTCCTCGCCGTTGCCGAGATAGCCGCCGGACTCGACCTTCTCCGCCACCAGGACCTTGGGGTCATAGGTCAGGGTCAGGGGCAGGTGGGAGATCGCCCGCGCGGCCGAAGCCTGGAGGGTGACCTGGAAGCGGTCCCCGGCGGTGACCATCGACTTCTCTGGCGTCATCCAGAGCCGTACGCCAGCCGCGGCCCGGTCTTCGGAGGTGGCCGACGAGGCGAGCGCCACGGTGCCCCGCGACAGCTCCGCGGTGCTGCTCGCCACCGGCTGCGCGGAGAGCACGGCACGGGACGGATCCGAGCCGCCCGGCCGGCCGTTTTCCGACAGGCTGCCCGGCGGCTGCTCCTCGTCCGGCGGCAGCTCCGGCTCCGGGGTCGGCGCCGGCTCCACGGTCGGCTGCCGGAAGGCGTCGGTCGGCGGGGCCACCGGCACCAGGTTGATGCCGGTATTCGGCGCCGGGGTCGGCGGCGGCGCCTCTCCTTCGTCCTGGAAGGGCTCCTCGCCGGTGTCGTCCGGCCGCAGGCCGCGCGGCAGGCGCTGGATGCGGCGGCGGATGGCGTCCTGGATCTCCTCGGGCGTCCCTTCGTTGCCTTCGAACGGCCCCTCGACCTCGGACTCGACGCGCGGGCTGCCGCCCCGGAATGTGATGTTGTTCTCGGTGCCGACCCAGATCGGCTTGAGATCCTCTTCGGTGATCTCGGCGTTGCGGATGACGTGCGGCGTGAGCGTCAGGATGACGTCGGTGCGCTGGTTGTCCGAATGCCTTTTCGAGAACAGGCGGCCGATCACCGGGATCTCGGACAGGCCCGGGATGCCGCTCTCGGTCTGCGTGTCGTCAGAGCGGATCAGGCCGGCAAGGAAGTTGGTTTCGCCGTCCTGCAGACGGATGGTCGATTCGATCGTGCGGGTGCCGATGACCGGCTGCGACTGACCGCCCGAGGCCTCGACGAAGCGGCTGATGTTCGACACCTCGACCTTGATCTTCAAGGTGATCTCGCGGTTGTGGTGGACGCGCGGCTCGATGTCGATGCGGATGCCGACGTCCTGGTACTGGAACGAGGTGATCGGCACGATGCCGCCGGCCGCGCCCGCGTTCTGGGTATTGAACGTGGTGAGCGGGATCGGCACCTTGTCACCGATGATCAGATTGGCCTTCTCGCCGTCGGTGATGCGGAGCTGCGGCTTGGCGAGAAGCTGAGCCTCGGAATTCTGCTTGACGAAATCGTAGATGATGTTCGGGATGGTCAGGATCCAGTTGCTCTGGTTGAGGAACTCGAGATCCGACACGCGCATCGAGGAGAAGCCGTTCTCGGCTCCCTCCAGGCTCTGCGTCACTGTGTAACCCTGGAGGCTCGCGCCGAGATCGCGCAGGCGCCCGGTGTTGATCTGCAACAGCTCGACGTCGATCACCACCTCGGCCTTCGACTTGTCATTCGCCTCGATGATGCGCTCGGCCACCTTCACCTTGTCCGCCGTATCGCGCAGGATGATCGCGTTGAGCTGCTCGTTGGTGGCGATCTTGCGCGCGTCGATCAGGCTGCGCAGGGTCGTCGTCATGTCCTTCACCTCGGCGTTCGAGAGGAAGAAGGTCTGGATGACGAGATCCTCGTAGATCCGGCGGTTCTGCGGCGTGTCGGCGGCGATGATGATGGTGTGGTCGTCCTGGACCTTGTAGAAGTGGCCGCCGGCCCGCATCAGCATCTCGAGAGCGGCCTGGGCGGTCACTTCCTGGAGCGAGATGGCGATCTCCTGGTCCTTGAGGTTCGGATCGAACAGGATGTTGATGCCGAACGCCTTGCCGACCGTGCGATAGATCGAGAACATCGAGACCGGCTCGGGGAAGTCGAGCGAGATCGGTTCCTTGGAGCGCGGGTTGAGCACCGGCGGCTGCGAGGCCAGGCGCGCCCGCTCCTTCATCTCCTGGATCGTCCCCGCGTCGCGGCCCTGGCGCTGGGCGGCGAGCGACCGGCGCACGTTGTCGAGCTGCGCCTTGGCGTATTGATTGGTCGAATCGAGCTGGACCGCCTGCTGATATTCGATCAGCGCGCGGTCGAGCGCGCCGGCCTTCTCGAAATCCTGCGCCTTGTCGAAGTGCGCCTGCGAGGCGCTGATCTTGGCCCGCATCAAGGCGGCCTTGAGCTTGATATCGCCCGGGTCCTCCTCGACCGCCTTGAGGTAGTGCAGGACGGCTTCATCCCACTGCCCCTTCTGGGCCGCGATCTCGGCCTGGCGGAAGTTGCGGTAGTTCGAGCAGCCCAGGACCCCCGTCAACAGGGGCAGGGCCAGCAGCAAGGCGAGCGACCGCGCGGTTCGAATTTGCATCGTTTTGCGCTCTCCGGTTCCGTTCTAACGACCGACCGGCACCCGCAGGGCCGGCGTGTCGGGAAAATTCACGTACTTGATATCGACCGATTCGTATCCGATGTGCTGGAGGATGAAATCGTTGCCGATCCTCTCACCCTCTCGTACGTTGAACTCGCTCTTTCCGTCTGTGAACGCCGCGATCCGCATCCGGACGGGGCCGAAGTTGCCCAGGTACCGGTAGGGGAACGGCGGCGGCTTCGGGATCGCCGCTTCCGCCGCCAGGCGGGCCGCCTCGGCCTCCTGTTGGAGCCGCAGGCGCTCCTGCTCGGCGCGGATGCGCGCCAGGTCGGCGGCCGATGGGCCCGGCGGCGGCTTCGGCGCCGGCGGGGGCGGCGGCAGCACGAATCTCCAGGGGTCGCGCCCGGGGGTGGAATCCCGCGGCGTCCTCTGCAGGTCGGCGAGGCGCAACGGCAGGACCCGGTCGCTCGGCACCTCGGTGCGGGTGCGCCGGGCCGTCGGCCGCGGCCGTGCCGGCAGGCTCGGGGCCCCCCCCTCCTCGTCCGGCGAGGCGGCCCCGCCCGGAGCGTTCACCCCCACCGGAGGCGCCGCGTCGTCGCTCGACGGCCAGACCATCCAGACCGCGAGCAGCACGATCGCCGCGAGGATCCCGAGCAGGACCTTCTGGCGCTGCCCGCCTTTCACGGCACCCTCCCCGCGGCCGGTGCCGTCGAAGTCGGCGAGGTCGCCGTGCCCGTCGAGATGGGCGCGGCCAGCGGACGGTCGCCGATCTCTTCGGTGAACAGAGTGGAGAGCGCCAGATTCATGCGCAGCTCCGGACTTTCCTGATCGCTGCCCTCGGCCAGAGTCACCTCTTCCAGGGTCACGAACGACGGCGATTTCTCCAGCAGGCTGATGAACCGCCGCAGTTCCAGATAGGTGCCCTCGACGCTGAAGGACCACGAGCGCTTGATCAGGCCGTAGTCCTCGATCTCATCCTCGGTGTAGGAGATCGTCTGGGGCTCCAGCCCCGCCTTGCGCGCCAGATCCTTGAACTCGCCGGTCACCGCGATCAGGCGGCGGCTGCGGGTCGAGAAGATCTCATAGAGCTGGGCCTCTTCCTGCTCGTTGGTGCGGATCTGCGCCAGGCGGGCCTCCTGCTGCTTGCCCTCTTCGGCCAGCTTGCTCAGCTCGTCGCGCCGGCGGTCGAGATCGCTATCGAGCGATTGCACCTGCCCGGCGTAGCCGAGCTTGTAGACCGAGAAGGCGCCGGCGTTGAGCAGGAAGAACAGCACCGCCGGCAACCAGACCCAGATCCGCTGGCGCCAGATCTCACCGGGGTTCTTCATGGCTGGCCTCCCGCGCCCGGCGGTGTCGCCGCGGGTGGCACCGCTCCAGGAGTCACCGGAGCCGCCGGCGGCACCTCTTCGATGCGCACCGCCGGGGTCTCCGCCGGAGCGCCTTCCTGGGCCGTCGCGGCGACCGGCAGATAGTCCACCGTCATATCGAATTTCAAGAGTCGCTGCCCCCCGTCGTCGGTGTTGAGCGATTCGCGCGAAAAGTTCGGCCGCTCGAACGGAACCGAGAACAGGTTGTCTACGAACTGCATGAACGCTTCGTCGCTCTTCGCCTCGCCGAGGATCGTCAAGGTGACGCGGCCGTCGCTCTGGATCTGCAGGCCGGTGCGGCGGCGCTCGCTGTCCTTCTGCACCATGCCGGCCGGGGAGAGGCGGCTCAGGCGGACGTCTTTCGGCATCACCCGCGCGAGCTGATCGAACAGCAGGCTCCAGGAGAAGGTACGCTCGGCGATCTTGCGGTTCAAATAAAGGATTTTTTCGTTGTGCTCCTGGAGATTGAAGCTCGCCACCCGGTCCTTGAGGCGGGTGACCCGGCCGCGTTCGGTCTCGATCTGCTCCTCCAGGCGGCCCAGCTCGGCCCGCCGGGTCTCCGAATCCGAACGGTAGCGCCAGAACAGCGTCACATTGCCGAGCAGCAGGAGAAAGCCGAGCAGCCAGAGCAGCAGCGTCGCCCGCACCACGGGGCGGGAGTTGAGGAACGGCCGCCGCGAAAGGTTGAGGAAATCGAGGTCGACCTCCTCCCCGGCGCCGTTCGGCACCCGCGGCAGGCGCTGGGGGGCCGTTTCGGCCGAGACGGCGGGCTGTGCGTCGAGCGTGCTCACGCCGTCACCTCCTGCCGCGCCGCCCCGAGCATCGGGGCCAGCTCGCGCCAGGGCGGCGCCTTCCCCTCGTCACTGCGCACCGGCGGCAGGTGCCGGCCGTCGAGCGGCTGGGCCGCCCTCCCGAAACCCTCTTCGAGACGGTCGAGCCAGACCGGCTCCAGCTCCGGCGGCGACACCAGGAGCAGCCGGCCGAGCGCCGCGCCCGCGAAGTGCTCGTCGAGGAAGTTGTGGGTGAGCTTGAGGTCGCGCACCACCGAGCTGGACCGCGCGCCTTCCGGCATGTCGCCGGTAAAAGCTTTATATCGGTGGAGCACCGGCTCCTTGCCACGCGCCAGGATCAGGGTGTAGCCCCCGGCGTCCGCCACCACCAGGCCGGTGAAGGTGCCGCGCGCCTCGGGCGCCGTGAGCGGCGCGAGAGCCGGCAGCAGCGACAGGCTGACGTTCGAGATCTGGCCGAGCCGCACCCCCTGGGCCGCGAAAGATTCCTCGATCTGGGCCAGGAGCTGCTCGACCGCGAAGCCGAGCAGCAGGCGCCGCGGCTCCTCCTGGACCGGCAGCGGCGTCACCTCCACGGCGTCCACCCGCAGCTCGTCCACCCGGAAGGGCACCAGCCGGCGCAGCTTCCAGCGCAGCACCTCGTCGCGCTGCTCGGCCGTCTTCGGCACATCGCTGATCTCGGTGAAGGCGACCCGCAGCCAGGCGTCGGGCACCACCAGCGAGGCCTCCTTGAGGCCGCCCGGCACCTCGCGGACCAGGCCGCCGACGAGGCTCTGGAAGGCCGCCGGATCGCGCAGCGGGCCGCCGAGCGGGCCGCTCTGGAAGGCGTCGCGCGGCAGAGCGGCCTGCCGGAAGGAGCGGAACCGGTAGCTCTGGCGGTCGCGCATGAGCTGGCCATAGCGCAGCCGCTCGCCGTCGAGCACGAAGACGTGCGGCGGCACCGGCACCGGGGCAAAGCCCAGGAGACCGCTAATCCACGAAGGTAACTTTGTTGATCTCACGCAGAGTCGTCACTCCCCGGAAAACCATTTCGAGCGCCGACTCGCGCAGGAAGGTCATGCCCTCTTCCTTGGCGGCCCGCTTGATCTCGGAGGCGGGGCGGCGGTCCAGGATCAGCTCGCGGATGTGGTCGGAAAGGTCGAGCAGCTCGGATACCGCGAGACGGCCATGGAAGCCCGTGCCGTTGCACTCGATGCAGCCCGTGCCCTCGTAGAAGGTGAAGTCGGAATAGGTGCCCGGATCGAGCCCGCTCTCCTCCAGGATGACGCGGGAGGCCTGCGCCGGGCGCCGGCAATGCGAACAGATCTTGCGCACCAGGCGCTGGGCCAGCACGCAGTTGAGCGCCGACACGAAGTTGTAGAGATCGACGTTCATGTTGAGGAAGCGCCCCAGCACGTCCACCACGTTGTTGGCGTGGACCGTGGTGAACACCAGGTGGCCGGTGAGGGCCGACTGGATGGCGATCTGCGCCGTCTCCTCGTCGCGGATCTCGCCGACCATCACCTTGTCGGGGTCGTGACGCAGGATGGACCGCAGGCCACGGGCGAACGTCAAACCTTTCTTTTCGTTGACCGGGATCTGGGTGATCCCGCGGAGCTGATATTCGACCGGATCCTCGATCGTGATGATCTTGTCTTCGGAGGACTGGATCTCCGACAGGCAGGCGTAGAGCGTGGTCGTCTTGCCCGAGCCGGTCGGACCGGTCACCAGCACCATGCCGTACGGCTCGCGGATGAACTTCCGCACCTTCCGCATCGTCTCGTCGTCGAAGCCCAGGATGTCCAGACGGAGGTTCTTGAACTCCTTGTTCATCGACTCTTTGTCGAGGATACGGATGACGCAGTCCTCGCCATGCACCGACGGCATGATCGAAACGCGGAAGTCGACCGTCCGCCCCTTCATGCGCAGCTTGAAACGGCCGTCCTGCGGGATCCGCTTCTCGGCGATGTCGAGCTCGGACATGACCTTGATGCGGCTGATGATCGTCTGGTGATGCCGCTTGTCGATCGGCTCCATCGCCTGATAGAGCACGCCGTCGATGCGGTACTTGATGATCACCTCGGTGTCGCGGGTCTCGATGTGGATGTCGCTCGCGCGCTGCTGGATCGCGTTGAACATCGTCGAATCGACCAGCTTGATGATCGGGCTGGTGTCGGTGCTGATGCGGTCGATCGAGAGGACCTCTTCGCCGTCCTCGTCCTCCTGCACGAGCTGGATGCGGAAATCCTCGCTCGCCTCGTCGAGCACGCGCTGGGCGCTCTCCGACTTCTGCAGGATCTCCTCGATCGCCGAGCGCACCCCGACCTTGACCTCGACCGGCTGGCCGAGCAGCAGCTCCAGCTCGTCGACCTTCACCACGTCCGACGGGTCGGCCATGATCACCGCGAGACGCCCTTCGAGCTGCTCCTCCGGGATGAAGGTATAGCGCAGCATCAGCTCGAACGGCACCCGCCGGAACAGATCATTGTCGATCCGGAAGCGCGTCAGGTCGACGAACTCCAACCCATAGCGCCGGGCGAAAACCTCGGCCTGCTGCCGTTCGGAAGCCAGGCGCTCGCGCGCCTGCTCGACCGTCTCGGCTTCGAGCTCCTTGCCGGTCGCCCGGGCCGGGGCCGCCTTGCCATTGATCACAACCATCGAAAGCTCCTCGACTCCTTCAAAAATCTTTCCACGCTCTACCCGACCTTGCTCGATCCGAGCATGCTGAACAGCGGCAGGTAGATCGCGATCAACAGGATCGCGATGATGATTCCCATGAAGACGAGCATCAGCGGCTCGACCAGCGACAGCAAGCGCTGCATCCGCGTCTCGATCTGCTCGTCCAGAAAGTCGGCGACGTTGCTCAGCATCTCATCCAGAGAGCCCGTCGCCTCGCCGACCTTGACCATGTCCACGGCCATGTCGGTGAAGACCTCGCTCAGCTCCAGGGCCTGGTGGAACGGCTTGCCCTCGCGCACGAGCTGGATCCGCGGTTCGAGCCGTCCACGAACGTAGGTGTTGCCGACGGCGGAAACCGCGATCTCGAAGGCCGGCACCAGCGGGATGCCGCCGGAGAGCAACGTGCCCAGCGACCGGCAGAATTCCGCCAGCGCGAAACGGTGCAGGACCGGGCCGATAAACGGAATCCGCAGCTTGATGCGATCGACCGCCACCCGCCCCTTCTCGGTGCTGTTCCAGGCCCGCGCCGCCCAGCCCGCCGCGATCAGCGTCACCAGGATCGCCGGCCAGTTGGTGCTCGCGAAGCGCGAGATCGACAGCACGATCTGGGTGATCAGCGGCAGCTCGGTGCCCAGCTCGTCGAAGAACCCCATGAACTTGGGGACCACGTAGATCGCCATGATCGTGATCATGGCGATGGACAGGCCCACCAGCACCGCCGGGTAGATCAGGGCCGAGACCACCCGCCGTCGCGAGTCCAGGACCAGCTTCATATAGCGGATGAACCGCCGGATGACCAGCTCCAGCTCGCCGCTGCGCTCGCCCGCCTTCAGGGAAGAAGGATACAGCCGCGGGAAAATCTCGCCATAGGCCGCGAACGCCTCCGACATGTCCTCGCCGCTCTTGACCCGGTCGCGGATGTCGGTGAGCACCCCCCGGAAATTGGGGTTCTTCATCCGCTCGAGCATCAGGTCGAGCGCCTGGAGCAGCGGCAGGCCGGCCTTGAGCAGCGCCGCCAGCTCCTGGTTGAAGACCATGAAGACCTGGTCCGGAATGCGCTTGCGCCGCTTGCCGCCCGGCAGGGCGAGACGCGGCGACACCCCGCGCCGCCGCACCTCGAACAGGTGATAGCCCCGCTTGACGAGGTCGCTGCGCAGCGAGGTTTCGTCGCTGGCGCTGATCACCTCCTCCAGCACCCGGCCGTCCGGCGTCCCCACTCGGCAGACAAACTGCACGTCGCGCTCTCCTTTCCTTCTCTTTTCCTGCTTCTACGGCTGGCGCGGGTCCCCGCGGCGCGGCGTCAGCACGATCATCAGGGCCTCGGGGCTCGACTCGTTGCGGGAGACCATCAGGTTCAGCGTCTGGTCGAGCCAGAGATTCAGGTTCGTGTGCAACAGGCCCACGACTGCCGCCGGCCCCTTCTCGGTCGCCGCCTTGCGCCGCGACAGGCGGAAATTGGACAGGCGGATCCGCCCGTCCCCCGTCATCGTTCCCAGCCGGAACGTCACATCGTACTCGGCGCCGACCGAATAGGCGACCGCCTGCCCCTCCATCGCCCCCAGCCGCGAGCGCGCCTGCAGCTCGAAGATGTCATAGGGCAGGATGCCGCGCAGCCTCTGGGTCAGCTCGTCGGGCAGATCGGAGCGCTGGTACGGCGGCGACACCGGCGACCGGCTCGCCTTGACGATCAGCATCTCGAGCTGCACCGGCCGGGCCGGGTGATCGAAATTGCGCAGCACCGGCACGATCCGGCTGATCGCCGCCCGGGTGTCGCGGATCACCAGCGTATTGCCGCCGGGCTGCAGCTCCACGGTGCCGCGCGAGGTCAGCATCGGTTGCACCAGCACCAGGGCTTCCGCCGCCACCTGGTGCTTGAAGGCATAGGCCTGGACCATCAGCTCGCCGCCTTCGAGGGGGCGGGCCGGCGGGGCGTTCTGCGCCAGCGCCAGGACCGGCCCGAAGGCCAGCAGCAGGATCGCCAGGAGGCATGCGGTCGAAATACGGGCAGTCGGCATCGGTCGAATCAGGAAGTCTATTACGGAAGATATACGGGCGGCAGGCCCGAAACGCGGAAGGAGATTCAGACGTCGCCCAGGTTCTTGTCGATGAGCATGACCGTCGACAGGCCCTTCCCCGCGTACACCTGGTACACCCGCGCCTCCGGACTGCCGATGTTCTCGACGATCGGCTCTGGGGTGATGGGTGCCATGTCCTCGGACAGGGCCGCCGGCATGGCGCCGCCGATCAAATCCGCCCCGGTTTCCAGGACAAAGGGCAGGGTCTCCTGCACCGACCGAGCGCCGTGGAACCGGTCGTCGGAGCCCAGCGACAGGGCCGCCACCGCGAGCGCCGCCGCGGCCGACCAGCGCCACCAGCTCTGGCGCGAGCCGCGCGTCTCCAGGGCTTGGGCCCGGCTCGCCGTGCGCATGGCCGCCACGGCC
>DATAHG010000468.1:0-4293 GCA_036263295.1 Thermoanaerobaculia bacterium
TTGAGCGAGATCGCGCTGCTGGAGTCCCCTTCCCTGGAACCCGAGACGCAGGAGCCGGTGTTCGCGCGACTGGCCGAGGGGCTGGAACGGGCCGGGTTGCGGGCGCGCCGCCTGCCGGGCCTGAAAAGGCGCGGGGGGCGGACCAGCGGCGGCCAGCTCTTCGCGGTGCCGCAAGAGCGCCGCAAGGGGTTGCCGTCGCAGCTCCTCCTCGGCCATTGCGACACGGTCTGGGCGGTCGGCACGGTCGCCGGGGGGATGCCGGTCGAGATCCGCGACGGCCGGCTCACCGGCCCCGGGGTCTACGACATGAAGGCCGGCCTGGTGCAGGGGATCTTCGCCCTCCAGGCCTTGCGTGACCTGGGGATCCAGCTTCCCGCCGAGCCGGTGATGTTCATCAATTCGGACGAGGAGATCGGCAGCGCCGAGTCCACGGCGCGCATCTGCCGCCTGGCCCGTTGCGTGCAAAGGGTTTTTGTGTTGGAGCCGTCATTGGGGCCGGAGGGGAAGCTGAAGACGGCGCGCAAGGGCTCGGCGCGGTTCGAGCTGACGGTGCGCGGGCGGGCCGCTCACTCGGGGCTCGATCCGGAGAAGGGGGCGAGCGCCGTGCTGGAGCTGGCCCACCTGATCCTGGGCGTCTACGGGCTGGCGGATCCGGCCCGCGGAGTCACCGTCAACGTCGGGGTGGTCGAGGGGGGCGTGCGGCGCAATGTGGTCGCTCCTGCGGCGCGGGCGGAGGTGGACGTGAGGGCGTTGCGGCGGGTCGATCTGGAAGCGGTCGAGCGGGGGCTCCGGGAACTCGCCCAGGCGGCGCGGACGGTCGCCGGCACGAGCCTGGAGGTCACGGGGGGCATGGACCGCGCGCCGCTGGAGCCGACGCCGGGCAACCGGGCGCTCTGGGAGGCCGCGCAGCGCGCCGCCCGGGAGCTCGGGATCGAGCTGGGGGAGGGGACGTCCGGCGGGGCTTCGGACGGCAGCACGACGAGCCAGATCGTCGCCACCCTGGATGGGCTCGGGGCGGTCGGCGACGGGGCGCACGCCCGGCACGAGCACGTGGTTCTCGATTCCATGCCGGAACGGGCGGCCCTCCTGGCCCGTCTGATGATGGAACCGGTGTCGTCTTCGTAGTAAGGATCGGGCGCGAAAGGGGGGACGGACCCCGCCGGCCGCGCCGGTACGGGGGAGTCGAAAGTATGAACGGGGTTGGACGGGGGTTGCGCGGTCTTTCCACCATCCTGTTGTCCGGGCTGCTCGCCGTGGCGGGCGCCCTCCTGCCGGAGCCGGTTCAGGCCGCCGGCGCCACACTGTCGAAAAGCGAGATCCGCCAGGCCGAGCAGGCGCTGAAGGATCTCGGTTACTGGACCGGCCCGGTCGATGGTGTCTGGGACGAGGCCACCCGGCACGCCCTGGTCGCCTTCCAGAAGGTCGAGCGGGCGCGGGCGACCGGCACCCTCACCCGGGCGGAGTGGAACGCCCTGTCGGTGGCGGCCACGCCGCGCCCCAAGCAGAAGGGGCCGGCCCACATCGAGGTCGATCTCGCCCGCCAGGTGCTCTTCCTGGTGGACGACGAGGGGCGGGTCGGCAATATCCTCCCGGTCTCGTCCGGCAACGGCAAGAAATTCAAGGCCGGGAGCTGGATCGGCGACGCCGTCACTCCTTGCGGCCGTTTCGAGGTCTTCTCCAGGGTTTCGGGCTGGCGCACCAGCGCCCTGGGGGAGATGCACAATCCGCTTTACATCGTGGGCGGCATCGCCATCCATGGCAGCCTCTCGGTGCCGGCGAAGCCGGCCAGCCACGGCTGCATCCGCATCCCGATGTTCGCCTCGGAGCGCCTGCACCGGCTGGTCCCCCGCAACATGCCGGTGCTGGTCTACGGCTGCGCCGAAGAGCCCCGCCTGCCGGACGCCCTGGCCGGGGCGGTGGCCGCGGCGGTGCCCGGGAACTGAGGGCCGGGTCGGTCGGGGGCGCCCTCCCGCCCCCAAGGAACCGAAATCGGGTTTCGCCCATCTATTCCATTGAGAGGCGCCTCTCCCATCGCTTCGCCCTATCCCCAGGGCGGAGTCCGACACCTCGCAAGAGGAGGAGAGACGCGTCATGGCCGCCCCGATCCAGTCGAGCTCCATTCGCAGTGAGATCAATGTCACGCCCCTGGTCGATGTCTGCCTGGTCCTCCTGGTCATCTTCATGATGGTCACGCCGATGCTGCGGCAGCCCGAGGAGCAGGTCGAGGTCCCCAAGACCCCGTCTCCCCAGACGCTCCCTGAAAATGCGGATCAGATCAACGTCACGATCCAGAAGGGCGGTGGGATTTACTTTGATCGGAAGCAGGTGTCGCCGGAAGAGCTGTCCCAGGTTCTGCACTCCCTGTGGATAGCCGGTCCGAAGCGACTGGTCGCGGTTCGAGGGGACCGTAGCGTGCCATACGGTCAGGTCATGGAGGTGCTGCGCGTCGTGCGTCAAGCCGGCTTCGAGCAGGCGGGGCTGATTACGGAATGGCCGGAGAACCCTCAAGGACGGCTGTGAGGGCTTCGACCTCCTGGAAGAATCCCTCCCCGAGATCGTGGAGCCAGCCGGCCCGGACCTGCGCGAAGAGCTGGTCGCGGCGCTCCCGGTTGAGGCGGGCGATGGCGAGGAGCCCGGGCTCGCAGGGGCGGCGGCGCTCCAGGCGGAAGGCCGGCACGTCGGGCTCGGCGGCCAGGGAGAGCTCGAAGAGCCGGCGCGCCCGCTCGGCGGAGGCGTCCTCGACGGCCTGGCGCAGCTCGGTCTCCAGGACATGGGCGTCGTGCAGCTCCCCGAGGATCTCCTGCAAGCCCTTGAGCCGCTTGACCACGGCAGGGGCCTGTCCGCCGGGGATCTCCGCCGCGATCGGTTCCAGCAGATAGCGCAGGCGCTTGGCGCTGATCCGCGCCTCGTGAGCCTCGGTCTCGTCCTCGACGGACTCGACCGCGGCCAGGTGCGCGCGGAGCTCTTCGGCCTGGCGGCGCAGGATCGCGGCCGTGGCGGTCGCCAGGGTCGGGCGCGCTCCGCCGCCGTCGAGGTGAATCTCGGTCCGATAGACCGACAGGCGGCGGCGCAGCCCCTCCTCCAGAGCGGGGAGCTTGGACGGCAGGAGGTCGAGGACCTCGGCGTAGGCCTCCCGCATCCGCTTTTCGAGCCGGGCCAGGAGCCAGTTGAGGCCGGTCCGGTGGCGGGCGCTCAGGCGTGGGGAGCATCGGCGCAGCCATTCGATCTGGACCTCGGTGTCGCGGCCCGGGCCGGTGGCGCCGGCGAGGTCGCGCAGGCGGCGGCTGAGCTTCTTGGGCAGGCTGCCGGCCAGCGCCTCCTTGTAGGAACGCAGGGTGCTCCGCAGCCGCCGGAGGGCTACCCGGAGGTCGTGCAGGGCCTCGGTGTCGGACGGATCGGCCAACCGGGGCAGGGCGGCGGCGGCCTGATCGAGGAAGCCCAGGGCAAGGACGCGGGCCCCCTCTTCCGGCGGGCGTTGGAGCAGGCCCGGCGGGGTCTCCGTGCGGCCGCTCACCCGGTCAGCCTCCCAGCTCGCGGAGCTGCGCCGGGGTGAGGGCCCAGAGCAGGGTGGCCGTGCCGGCCGCCACCTCTCCTTCGAACTCCAGCAGGCAGGCGCCGCCCTTGCGGAAGGCGAACAGCCGCCGTTCGTTGCCGGTGAGGAGCCAGGAGAGGAGGAGGCTGATGCTCGGCTCGTGGCCGACCACCGCCACGGTCTGACAGCCCTTCTGCTGGCGAAGCCAGGACAGGAAGCACACGGGCGTGGTGTCGGGAGACAGCTCCTCGACCTCGACTTCCCGCAGGCCGCCGTAGATCGAATCCACGATGGCACCGGTCTGGGCGGCCCGGGTGAGCGGGCTGGTGGCGAGCAGGTCGATCTCGGGCACCAGCGTTTTCAAACCCTTTGCCGCCTGTTTCATTTTTTTGCGTCCTTCGTCGGTGAGCGGGCGCAGGTGGTCGTCCTTGCCGGTCTTGGCGAAGTCCTCCCGCTCCTCGGCGATGGCATGGCGGATCATGAGCAGTTGCATTCGCACCCCCTCCTGCCGGTCACGGATTAGATACCGCGTTCCGCGTCCGATGCAAAGTCTTGAGGAAAAAGGGGGCCGGGTTCAGGGGTGGGCAAGTGTGCCCGCCCCCCTCCCCCGGCGAGACGACAGGCGCGGAAGTTCCGGGGGCGCCTGCGGTGCTGGCTGGCGGAGACCCGGGGGCAGGGGAGGCTCCCCGCGTCTCTGCAGAACAGAGCCTAGTCTCGGCCGGGGGCGGCGGCGGTGCGTTTGTGTGTCAGGGCGGTGACAG
>DATAHG010000469.1:0-2781 GCA_036263295.1 Thermoanaerobaculia bacterium
GTGGCGCAGGCCCTCTCCGCCTTCGACTTCCGCCCCGGCGACGTGCTGGTCACCTCGCACAGCGATTACACCTCGAACCAGCTCATGTACCTCGCCCTCGCCGAGCGCGCCGGGGTCGAGGTGCTGCGCGCGGCCGACCTGCCCGAGGGGGGTGTCGATCCGGATTCGCTGCGCGGCCTCGCCGCGCACCCGCGCTGCCGGCTGGTGTCCTTGACCTGGATCCCTACCAACTCAGGGCTGATCCAGGATGCCGAGGCGGTGGGGGAGATCTGCGCGGAGCGCGGCGTTCCCTATCTCCTCGACGCCTGCCAGGCGGTGGGGCAGCTCTCCATCGACGCCGGCCGCCTGCGCTGCGACTTCCTGGCCGGCACCTCCCGCAAGTTCCTGCGCGGTCCGCGCGGCATCGGTTTTCTCTACGTCTCCGACCGCCTGCTGGCCGGGCGCGCCTACCCGCTGGGAGTCGACATGCGCGGCGCCCACCTGGTGGCGCCCGACCGCTTCGAGCTGGCCGATGGGGCGCGCCGTTTCGAGAACTGGGAGTTCTCCTACGCCCTGGTGCTGGGGCTCGGCGAGGCGGCGCGCTACTCGCTCGAAGTGGGGGAGGAGGGGGGGCGGCGCGCCCTGGCCCTCGCCGCGGCCGCGCGCGAGCGGCTGGCCGCGCTGCCCGGGGTGCGGATCATGGATCCGGGGCGGCGGCGGGGCGCCATCGTGACCGCTCACGTCGAGGGGTGGCACGCGGCGGACCTGGTGAAGCGCCTGCGGCAGGAAAAGATCAATACCAGCGCCGGGTTTGCGGGGGGCGGGCCGCTCAACGCGCCGCAGATGACCGCGCCGTCGGTCCTGCGCCTGTCGCCGCACTACTACAACACCGAGGCGGAGGTCGAGACGGCGGTGGCCGCCCTCCAGGGCCTCCTCGAACGATCCTCCTCGAACCATATCGAACAGTAAGGCGGGGCGAATGACCGAAACGAAGAGCACAACGCCGGCGACGGCTCCGACCCCCTGGGTGGTACGGACGCGCTACGTGGAGGGGGCGCCGGTGGTCGCCGTGCGCATCTGGCTGCGCGGCGGCGCCCGGCTGGAGGAGATCCCCGGACAGGCCCTGATCACCGGCCGCATGCTCTCGGAGGGGACGCGCCGCCGCGACTGGCGGGCGATCGCCACCGAGGCCGAGGGCCGCGGCATGATCCTGTCGAGCTTCGGCATGTTCGAGCACTACGGCGTCTCGATCGACGCGCTCGCCAAGGACTGGCGCCAGGCGCTCGACTGGACGGCCGAGATGGTGCTGGAGCCTTCCTTCCCGGAGGACCGCTGCGACTGGCTGACCCGCCAGGCCAAGGCGGAGCTGGAGAGCCTCGCCGACCAGCCGGACGTGAAGACCGCCTGGGGCTTCCTGGAGCAGCTCTACACCCCGCACCCGCGCAGCCGGCCGACCCAGGGTACGGTCGAGGGGCTGGACCGGGTGACCGCGGCGCTCTGCGCCGAGTATCACCGGCGGGTGCTGCGGCACGGGCTGCTGATCTCGGTGGCCGGCAGGATCGACGAGGAGGAGATCCACCGCCACCTCGACGAGATCTTCGCGGGGCTCTCCCTGGGGGCCGCGCCGCCGCCGGTCCCGGCCGCCCCGGTCGGGTTCGCCGAGCGGCGCCACGAGGTGAAGACCGACGCCGAGGATCAGGCCCACCTCTATGTCGGGCAGCTCACCGTGCCGCGCGACCACCCCGACTACGCCGCCCTGGAGCTGCTGGCGGTGGTGCTGGGCTCGGGCGCCGGCCTCACCGGGCGGATCCCGGGCCGCATCCGCGAGAAGGAGGGGCTCGCCTACACCGCGCAGGCCCAGACCGTCTCGGGCTCGGGGCTCGATCCCGGCCGTCTGATCGCCTATGTCGGCACCGCGCCTGCCACCGTGGACAAGGCCGAGCAGGGGGTGATCGAGGAGATCACCCGCCTGGTCGAGGACGGCGTCACCGACGAGGAGCTGGACGAAGCCCGCGCCTACCTCCTCGGCCGCGAGCCCTTCCTTCGCGAGACCGCCCGCCAGTGGGCCGACCTGCTCGTCGAAGCCGAGCTGTACGACCTGCCGCTCACCGATCCCGCCTGGCGCGACGGCGAGCTGACCCACCCCGACCGCCAGACCGTCGAGGAGGCCGCCCGGCGCCACATCGACCCGGCGGCGCTCAAGGTGACGGTGGGGTATCCGGCGGACAACGACGAAGAAGACGAGAAGGAAGACTGACCAACGAAAAAGACCGACCCGGGATCCGGGTCGGTTTGCTCTGAGAGCGATTTCGGGAGGCGGGTGCTGCTTGCGAGGCGACCGCCGAGCGGTCTCCTCGCGGGTGTACGGAGGTCGAGGAGCGGGGTGGCCGGTCGCGCTCTCCTTGAGGCTCGTCGGATAGGCGCCGGAGCCACAGCCCTCGTTACTAGTCAGTTGCCGCTGGGGGGCTGTTTTCGGACAAGAATTTGAAACGAGCTTGGCGGGCGGCGATCAGGACGTTGGAGTAGGGCGTCCCCTCGGCCATCGGGACGACTTCCACCTCCAGGCCCAGGCGGCCCAGGAGGGTGCGCCAGTCCTCGGCGGACCGGTAGTGGAAGCGCTGCCGCCAGTGCCGCCGGGCGAGGGCGCAGAGCCGCTCCTGGATGCGGGTGGCGAAGAACCGCAAGCCCCCGGCGGCGTCGGCGTCGCGGATCAGCAGCAGCCCGCCCGGCTCCAGGGCTTCCGCCACGCGGCGCAGGAGGTCCTCCTGGAGCGCGGCCGGCAGGTAGTGCAGCACGTCGAGG
>DATAHG010000470.1:0-3820 GCA_036263295.1 Thermoanaerobaculia bacterium
GCGATCCTCGACCGCGACCGCACGCTCCGCCTGTCGGTGGACATCCGCCTCCAACTCCGCGCCGCCGAGATCCTCGAGCGCTACGTCAAAGAGGCGGGGAGCCCGGGCGGCGCCGCCGTCCTGCTCGATCCGGCCAACGGCGATCTCCTGGCGAGCGTCAGCTATCCCTGGCCGCAAAGGTTTCCCATCGAGATCGCGGACGAGGAGGAGCACCGCGGCGAGCTGACCGACCGGGCGCGCTACGGCATCTATCCCCCCGGCTCGACCTTCAAGCTGGTCACCGCCATGACTGCCCTGCGCCAGGACCCCAACATCGTGCGCAAGACCTATGTCTGTCAGCTCCTGCCGGACGGCCGCGTCGGCAACCGGGTGCGCGGCTGGGGGAGGGCGATCCGCGACGACCTCACGGTCCACTCGCCGCACGGCATCGTCGACATGCAGAAGGGGATCAGCCGCTCCTGCAACGCCTATTTCGCGCAGCTCGCGGTCTACGACGTCGGCCCCGAGCCGCTGCTCGAAATGGCCCAGAAGCTGGGGATCTCGGTGGCCCAGCCCAACACCCCCGAGCAGCTCAAGGACGCCCTGCCGCAGGCCTCCTACGGCCAGGGGCAGGTGACCGCGACGCCGTTCCAGATGACCCGCGTCGCCGCCACGCTGGCGGCCGGCGGCCGCATGCCCGAAGGGCGCTGGATCCTCGACGAGAGCAACCCGCGCAGGGCCGAGCCCGAGCCGATCCTCGACGAGTCGCTCGCCAAGGTGATCACCCGCTCGATGCGCCTGGTGGTGAGCGAGGGGACCGCCGCCGCCTACGTCGGCGGGGTGGAGCCGCCGATGGCCGGCAAGACCGGCACCGCCGAGGTCAAGGACAAGCCCTCGCACTCCTGGTTCGTGGGCTTCGCCCCCTACCAGGCGCGCGGCCGGCGTCTCGCCTTCGGCGTGATCGTGGAGAATGGTGGCTACGGCGGCAAGGTGGCGGCGCGCGCGGCCGGCGAGATGGTGCGCGACGCGGCGCGGCTCGGCCTGATCCAGTCCGCCGGTCCGGGTGAGGCGGAGCAGACCCCGACGCTCCAGGAGGCCCCATGAGCAAGATGGACGACGTGATGAAGCAGATCCGGCGCTGGACCCGCCCCTGGGAGACCGGCGGCTCGCCCATGGAGGTGCGCCGGGCCGTGCTCGAAGAGGTCGAGCGCCGCGCCGTCTCCCTGGGGGAAGGGAAGCGGGTCTTCCCGTTCAACCGGGTCCGGGTCGAGCTGCGGGTCGAGCCCGACCAGCGCGCCGCCTTCGAGGCGATCGTCCAGGAAGGCTGGCACCTGGAGTCCGAGATCCGCGAGCGCCTGCGCTCCCAGGGCGTCCAGGTCCCCCCGCGCATCGACACCGAGATCACCTTTCTCGAAGACGAGCAGATCGACCCCGGCGAGCGCCGTTTCACCGTGACCTGTGAGCGCACCGATGGGGCGGCCGTCCCCATGGCGGGCCCGGCCGATCCCGCCGGGACGAGCCCGTCCACCGGCCGCCCGGAGCTCGACCTCACCGTGCTCCAGGGCAAGGCGACCGAGACGGTCTATCAGCTCAACGCCGAGCGCATCCACCTCGGCCGCCTGCGCGAGGTGATCGACGTGGACGGCCGCATCCGGCGCCGCAACGACGTCGCCTTCCTGGAGGAGGGGGAGGTCAACACCACCGTCTCCCGTGAGCACGCCCGGGTGGTCTGGGACCGCGAGTCCGGCGGCTACTGGCTGCGCGCCGAGCCCGGCGCCTCGGCCACCCGCATCTACCGCGACGGCCGCACCATCGAGGTCAGCCCGCACGACCGCCGCGGCGTCCGCCTGCAGTCCGGCGACGAGATCTTCCTCGGAAGAGCCTGTCTGAAAGTGGGATTGCGGAATTTGAGCTGAATCGGCCGGATCGGGCCCGCTCTTTGCACTGCTCCTGTTTCGTCTGGGTTGACAGCCGCAATAGGAGGAACGGCGCCATGAACGTGCGAGTCGAGACTGTGAAATCCGATCTGCTCACCTACTTTGTCGGGCTGCTCGCCCTGGCCCTGCTGCTGCTCTTCCTTGACCTGCGGGACGAGGCCCCCACTGGGCGGGGGCTCGGATTGCTGCCGGGGCAGGCGGCGGTGACGGTCGCGGCTCCGCTCCCGGATCACGGCGCGTAGGCGGCCGCCAATGTAGAGACGCCCCGTGGGGCGTCTCCCGGGGCGGAGGTACCGCCCCCATCGCCACCCCCCTCCCGTCGGGCTGTCGAGGCCTCTCCGGCCTTCATCCCCGCCGCGGAGACGCCCCACGGGGCGTCTCTACGATTCCGTTTTCACCACATCTTCCTCGATCTTGGAATACCTCTCTCGACCTCCGCGTTGAATCCGTGACCAGACAAATAGGCGGCCTGCTATGGCTCGCCTGGACCGGCCCCCCGCACGAACCACAACTCGGAGGTAGTCGTCTTGAAGAGAACCGTGCTCTGGACCGCGTGTGCCCTGCTCGCCCTCACCCTTGCCGCTCCCGCCGTCAGCCCGGCGCAGACCCTGGCGCAATCGCTCAGCGGTTGCGGAACGGCGGCCCCGACGAGGACGATCCGGGCCAATCCCTCCAACTACAAGACCCTGATGGTCGGCCTGCTGCCCGGCGACAAGGTGACCCTCGACCCGGGCACCTACACCCAGGGGCTGCGCTTCTGGAATGTGAACGGTCAGGTTGACCGCTGCATCGTGGTGGAGGGGCCGGCGAGCGGCTCGCCGGCGCTGTTCCTGGGCACCGATCTCTGGAACACCGTGAGCTTCAAGAACGCGAGCTATATCGCCGTCAAAAACCTGCAGCTCGACGGCCAGCGCAAGCTCGGCGACGGCGTCAAGGTCGAGGTCGATTCGACCTATGCCCACCACATCTGGATCGAAGGCCTCCAGATGAAGAACTACAACAACACCGTCCAGACGGTGGGGATCAACACCAAGGCGAAGGCCTGGAACTGGGTCATCCGCAAGAACGTGATCGTGGGCGCCGGCACCGGCATGTACCTCGGCAAGTCGGACGGCAACGGCGAGTTCGTCAACGGCCTGATCGAGAACAACCTGATCTACAACACGCTCGGCTACGGCATCCAGATCAAGCACCAGCTCAGCCGCGACACCGCGATCGGCATCCCCGCCACCGCGAAGACGATCATCCGCCACAACGTGATCAGCAAGGAGAGCGGCTCGCTCTCCGGCACCGAGGCGCGCCCCAACCTGCTGGTCGGCCACTGGCCGCTCTCCGGCGCGGGTGCCGGCGACGTCTATGTGATCTACGGCAACGTGTTCTGGGAAAACCCTTACGAGGCCCTGTTCCAGGGCGAGGGCAACATCGCCTTCTATGACAACCTGCTGGTCAACAAGACCGGCCCGTTCGGCATGCGCATCCAGAAGCACAACGACCTGCCGCGCAAGATCGACATCTTCAACAACACCGTCCTCGCCAAGGGGACCGGCATCCAGATCACCTCGGGCGCGGTGGGCTACGTGCAGCGCGTGATCGGCAACGCCGTCTTCGCCGCCACCCCGCTCTACGGCGGCGTGCAGACCGGCAACGTGGTCGACACCTACGCGAACGCCGCGAAATATCTGAACAATCCCACGGCGCCGCTCGGCACGGTCGATCTCTATCCGAAGGTCGGAGCCCTCCAGGGCGCCCTGATCGACATGACCAGCCTCAACTTCCTGCTCGACTACAACCGCGACTTCAACCTCCTCACCCGGGTGTTCGACCGCCGCGGCGCCTACGCGGGCGAAGGCGTGAACGCCGGCTGGTGGCCGAAGCTGGAAGTCATGCCGATCGAGCAGTAGGGC
>DATAHG010000471.1:0-4957 GCA_036263295.1 Thermoanaerobaculia bacterium
GCCAAGCCCTTCGGGCCCCGACGAAGTGCATGAATCAGGGGGGTAAATTCCGTCATTCCTTCTCCGAACGCCGCGACCGCGACATCCTCCCCCGAGGAGGCCGGTCCGGGCAACCACCCCGGAGAAGAACGATGACCGCAAAATGGATTCTTGGACTGATCGCCGCCGGCGCCCTGCTGGACGGCACCCGCCTTCTTGCCCAGAGCGACCCGGCCGCCCCACCGCCCTTCATCTCGATCCGGCCGAGCCGGTCTCCCGAGGAGCGCGCTCGCTTGGCCGCCCAGGAGGGGGAGCGCCGGGCGGCGCTGCGCCGCGATCTGGCCGCCTGGCTCCGCCTCCACGAGCCGGCCCTTCAGCCTCTCCGGCGGACGCTCGACGAGGCCCTCCGGAGCCTCCGGATCTCCTGGGGGCCCTACTCCCGCAATCTCGGGTACAACGTGAAACTGGAGATCGGAAGGCTGCGCGGCGGCCTCCTGCCCCCCCTGCCGGATCCGGCCCTGCAGGCGGCCTGGGAGAGCGCTCTCGCGGAGATCGAGGAGGGGGCCGACCTCTGCCTGGCCCGCCGGCCGACCGGGGCCCAGACCCGGCTCGAGGCCGGCTGGCGAAAGCTGGAGCAGGCCCTCGCCGGGGCTGAGGAGATCCTGGGACCGCACCGGTTGTTCGAGCCGGCGCCCTGCGGACCGGGCTGCGCCGGAGTGACCCGGCCGGGCCGGCGAACCACCGCCGCCCCGGCCCGTCCCGAAAAACCGGGGAGGCCACCGCTCAAGGTGCCGAGCTATCCGCGGCTGCGGCGGCGGCCCTGAAAGTTTTAGCGATCGGCCCGCCGCGATTCCAGATGATCCACGACGCGCTGGCCGAGCCCGCGGAGATCGTCGAGGTCTTCGGACGAGAACTTGCGGGGCTCGGACCCGACCACGCAGAGGGTTCCGAGGGCCTGCCCCCGCGAAGTGATCAGAGGAACCCCCGCATAGGAGCGGATCCCGTCGAAGGTGACCACGGGATTGCTCCGGACCAGCGGATGAGCCGTCGCATCCTCGACCACGAACACATCCCGGGAACGCACGGCAAAAACGCAGAAGGAATACTCGACCGGCGTGCCCTGGGCCTCCGCCACCCATCCCTGCAGCCCGTAAGACGCCGCGAAGCACTGCGCTCCATCGAGAACGATACTGACCAGCGAAACCGGTACCCCGAAACGCTCGGCCGCCTGGCGGACGATCTCGTCCAGCCTCGGGTCGGCCTGGTCGTCCAGGAGTCCCAGATCGAGGATCTCCTGCAAACGGGCCACCTCATCTTCGCTGAGCGGCTCCCAGCCCTCGTCGGTCCATTTCGTTGCCTGGCTCATCGGTAAAACTCCCCGTCCTCGATCCTCCGCTCTCGGTCGAGGGCCCGGTAGCTGTTCAGCCGAATGGAAAGGGTCCGACCGATCACGCTGACGAGCCCCGGCTGACGGCTCAGCTCGCGAGCCACTTCCGAGAGCTGATCGAGAGAGAGCCTCGATTCCGGGTCCCGAATCCCCGACTCGCGGCAGACCGCGCGCCAGGTCTCCAGGCCCTTCTCGGGACCCAGCATCCTCATCAGAGAGTGAATGACATCGATCTCGCGGGGTAATTCCAGGTCGTACCCCGGAATGGCGGATCTGGCCATGAAGGTCAGAGCTCCGGGAGCCTCGGCCGAAGCCGCGGCTCCCGGAGAGAAGAGGTCAGCGCAGCACCCGCACTTCGAGGTTGGAGTACTTCCAGCCGATCGGCGGGAAGTAGGCGTTGTCCGCCACCCCATTCAGGCCGAAGGCGATCCGGACCGGGGAGCCGCGGTCCGCCAGATCGAGGTTGAACGCACCGCTCTGGGCGTAGGCGATCACCGGTCCGCCCTTCTGGCGGGCCAGGAAGGTGACCATGGCCGACTCCGTGTCGTAGTCGATCCGGATGTGGTAGGTCTCCTTCTCCTTGAAGGGCGAATTGCGCTTGGGAGCCGACTCGATCGCGGGCGTGCCGAGGTCGAGCAGGGTCCGGCTGCGCAGGCCGCGGATGTTGACGCCGTAATAGAGCGTCTTGCCGAAGCGGGGCCCGCCGGGGTGGAAGAAGCCGAAAATGCCGTTGAAGACCGGGGCGAACTTGTCGATGTAGAGGTCGAACTCGATCTCCGCCTTGCGATAGCCGACGTTCGGCACCAGGGGCAGGTCGATCTGGAGCTCCGAGTTGCCCGCGACCGGGCTGAAGAAATTGCCCGGCCGATTGACGGTGACGGTCTGCGACGCCACATAGGGCGTCGAGGCCTGATCGAGCGGATAGAGCAGCCGGAAGTTCAGCGGGTCGGTGTCGATGTAGGTGCCGTAGGCGTAGAACGGGCGGTTGCAGGACACCTCCGCCTTGATGCCCGCCGCGCTCGGGACGCCGAGGCGGCCCGCCAACACGTCCGTGATCACCTTGTGCGACAGGACCGGCAGCGGGGTGGTGAACGGCGCGCCGATGACCGTGCCGCGCGGCCGCTTCAGGGTGATCTGGCAGGTGGCCGGCGCCTGGCCGAGGTTCATGATCTCGATGTTCGTGGCGCCCCGGGCGCTGCGCTCCAGGTTCTCCAGGTAGGCGGTATCGCCGGCCTTGAACGGGTCCGAGGCCGAGACGATCGGCAACCGCCAGTGGGTATCCTCACTCCCCTTGTCGAGGCTGACCGCGGCCACGACGGTCGCGATGCCGACCGGGTTGGTGATCTTCAGCATGCCGCTGCCGGAGATCAGGCTCGTCGGGTTGTAGACGTTCGGACGGAAGTAGTTGTTGACGTTGCGCGGCGACTCGGTGACATCGACACCGCTCTGGCCCGTAGGGATGAACCCCACATTGAGAGTCTGCGGGCCACCGTTGGTCTTGGCGACCTCGATCAGAGTCATCGGCTTCGCGCTGTTGAGGGTCGGGATCGGGATGTACACCGTCTCCGCCGACAGGGAACCGGCTGCGGCGAGCAGCAAGGCTCCGGCGGACAACAAGACTTTCTTCATTGACCTGCTCCTGAAGTAATTCCGAGTGCTACGAGACTTACCGGCGCGTAATACGGCTTGAGAGGGGATTGTAGAGGGTTGGCCCTATCCAGGGAACCCTTTGCCGGCCGGAATCGGGGAGAAGGACGTCGCGGGAGGACGAGGAGAAGGACCGGCGGCCCTCCTCCTCAGGCGGCAGACTAGCTGCAGACCGCCGCTCCGCCGCTGCGGGTGATCGACCGGTAGGTTCCAGAGCACTCCGTATCGACGTAGCTCAGGACCTGCCAGCCCAGGCAGGAGTCGCTACAAGTCAGGAGGGTGAAGGCGGAGGCGTAGTCGTAGGTGCCGTTGTCGACGAGATCGTAATCGCTGTCGGTGTAGCAGGAAGTGCTCGCCGTCTTGACGGAGACGACCACTCCGGCCGAGTGGTCGGCGTAGCTTTCGGGGCTTGGACCGAAATCGAGCTCCAACCCGATCTGGGCGCTTCCCTGCGCGTAGGCGAGCACGGGGTTGATGGTGTAATCGCCGTCGAGCGCGTAGTCATAGGAGATGTTGTAGCACTCAACCGAGCCGGTCGTGACGGCCTTCGTGCTGTACTTCTCCAGGGTGTCCAGTGCCTCGCGGATCTTGCGGATCCCGCCCTCCCGCACGCGGGTGGCAGCCTCCGAAGGCGAGCGTTCCGCTTCCAGGAAGGCCAGTTGCTGCTGCAACCGGGCGCGGTCGAACTCCCGCCCGCTCTCTCCGAAGGCGACCCGCAGGGTCTCCCCTTTCCGCTTGATCTCATAGACGCCGTCGGCCACGGCGACCGCCTTCTTTCCGACGGCTTTCAGGAACGCTTCTTCCGACTGCAGCGGGAAAGGCGGGTTTCCGGCAGGGGCGGCGACGGCCGGGGCGGACAACAGACCAGCCCCCAAAGCAAGGCTTCCGAGCAGCAACCTGAACATCTTGGACATCAATACAACTCCTGTCCACGCGTCCGATCCGGCGGGGGGAGTTCCCCGAGGCGACGCGTCAGGGCGGGAGTGTGACGGAATAATCGCTTATTTTCAATAAGCTGAATAGATCGGAACCAAAAACGCCGCGACGCCGCCTGAAAGGGCGAGACAAGAATTTGTCTAGAAAAGGATGGGGAGGATGGTGCGCCCTAGAGGATTCGAACCTCTGACCTACAGCTCCGGAGGCTGTCGCTCTATCCAGCTGAGCTAAGGGCGCGAAGAAAAGATCTTGGGGTGAGTGAAGGGGGTCGAACCCTCAACCACTGGAACCACAATCCAGCGCTCTACCAATTGAGCTACACTCACCATAATTGTCAAGAACCTGGCCTGCCTGGAGGGATTCGAACCCCCGACCCGCGGCTTAGAAGGCCGCCGCTCTATCCACTGAGCTACAGGCAGCCGATTTGCGCGGTCCGTCTCACCTTCGGCAGGACTGACGCCGTCGGTATCGGGGCGCCCAGATTTGAACTGGGGACCCCCTGCGCCCAAGGCAGGTGCGCTACCAGGCTGCGCCACGCCCCGACGTAAACGCGCAGGCAGGACAATATAGGGTACCCGGGCAGTCGTGTCAATCTAGCTCTTGGGATGGGCTTTCCAGGAGTCCACCACCCTTTACCGGGAGGGCAGATCCTCTCTCCGGCTCCTCGCAACCTCCGTTGGGCGGGGCAAAGACCTTGTACTGGAGGACGACAACTCTTGCCGGGACCTCGTTTGCCTTCGCGGGGACCCGGACCATCTTATTGAAGGGCTGGAGAAGAGATGCGGGGAGGTCGGAAGGGTTGCTTTGCAACACAAATCTTTTCGCGGGTCGCTCGGCAGTGTTGTCACGCAGCAGGACTCCGATGATTTGCATCAAAAGAGTCGATTCTCGGTCGCCGGTGAAGGTTGATTTGCAGCTGGCGAGCCTTTCCCAGCAGCCGGCGAGCTCGTCTCGGGTCCTCGTGAGGGGTGTTTTGCAGCAGAACAAGCTTGCCCGGCATCCGGGCAG
>DATAHG010000472.1:0-8152 GCA_036263295.1 Thermoanaerobaculia bacterium
ACCCTGGGCGACAGCCGGGATGCTTCCCGTCACCGTCAAAGGCAGCAGCAACAGGGCCAGGAGCCGGGTATGCAACGGCTTCATCTCGTCGTGTCCTCGCTCTCGGCGGGCGTACCGCCGGAAAGGCCCGCCCGGGGAGGGCGGGCCGTTACGGACAATATCTCAGTGCTGGGCAAGGATCTCCGGGGTCTCCGGTGCGAAGTGGTGGAAGGACAGGGCGCCGTTCTCGAGATCGACCTCGATCCGTCCGATGGATTCCCCGTGCTGGTGGATCAGGATCTCGGAGACCGGGTCCTGAATGTATCGCTGAATGGTCCGGCGCAGCGGGCGGGCGCCCGTGGAGGGCTCGACGCCGGCCTTCTGGAGCAGCCACTCCTTGGCGTCGGTCGACGTCTCGACCCGGAGCCCGCGCTCGCTCAAGGTCACGTTGACGTCGTCGAGCAGGATGTCGACGATCGACCGCAGCTCGGCCTCGCCGAGCGGGTTGAACACGATCACCTCGTCGATGCGGTTGATGAACTCGGGGCTGAAGGTCCGCCGCAGCTCGCCGAGGATCTCCTCCTCCAGCTTGATGAAGCTGTCCTGCGAGTTGCCCTCGCCGAAGCCCATCCGGCCGCCGCGCAGCACGAGCTTGGAGCCGATGTTCGAGGTCATCAGCACCAGGGTGTTGCGGAAGTCGACCAGGTTGCCGTAGGCGTCCGTGAGCTGGCCGTCCTCCAGGATCTGGAGGAGCAGGTTGGCCACGTCCGGGTGCGCCTTCTCGATCTCGTCGAACAGGATGAGCGAGTACGGCTGGCGGCGGATGCGCTCGGTGAGCTGGCCGCCTTCCTCGTGGCCGACATAGCCCGGCGGGGAGCCGATGAGCTTGGAGACCGCGTGCTTCTCCATGTACTCCGACATGTCGAAGCGCACCATCGCCCGCTGGCTGCCGAACAGGAACTCGGAGAGCTGGCGCGCCACCTCGGTCTTGCCGACGCCCGAGGGGCCGAGGAAGATGAACGAGCCCACCGGCCGCTGCGGGTTGGCGACGCCGAGGCGCGACCGCCGGATGGCCCGGCTGATGGCGCTGATGGCGCGGTCCTGGCCCACGACGCGGCGCCGGAGCGTGTCCTCCATGCGCAGCAGGCGCTCGGCCTCCTCGCTCTGGAGCGCCGCCGTCGGGATGCCGGTCCACGAGGAGATGACCTCCTCGATGTCGTGGCGGGTGACCTCCAGGACGCCGGTCTCGTCGGTGGCGACGCTCATCCTCTCCAGGTCCTCGCGCAGCTCGATCTCCCGCTCCCGCAGGTAGACCGCGCGCTCGAAGTCCTTGTCGGAGATCGCGACCTTCATCTCCTTGACCACCTGGCGGATCTCCTGCTCCAGACGGCGCAGGTTCTGGGTGTCGCGCACCCGGCGCAGCTTGACCCGGGCGCCGGCCTCGTCGAGGACGTCGATCGCCTTGTCAGGCAGATGGCGGTCCGGGATGTAGCGGCTCGACTGATAGATCGCGGTGCGCAGGGCCTCCGGCCGGTAGCGCACCTTGTGGAAGGACTCGTAGCGGTCCTTGACCCCCTCGAGGATCTCCTGCGTCTGCTCCGGCGTCGGCGGGTTGACCTGGATCGCCTGGAAGCGGCGCAGCAGGGAACGGTCCTTCTCGATGTACTTGCGGTATTCCTTGAGCGTGGTGGCGCCGATGCAGGCGATCTCGCCACGCGACAGGGCGGGCTTGAGGATGTTCGCCGCGTCGAGCGACCCTTCGGCCGAGCCGGCGCCGATCAGGGAGTGGATCTCGTCGATGAAGACGATCAGCTCCTTGCTCTCCTTGAGCTCCTTGAGGATGCCCTTGAGGCGCTCCTCGAACTGGCCGCGGTACTTGGTGCCGGCGACGATCAGGGAGAGGTCGAGCGCGACGATGCGCTTGTTGGCCAGGAAGATCGGCACGCGCCCTTCGATGATGCGCTCGGCGAGGCCCTCGACGATGGCGGTCTTGCCGACGCCCGGCTCGCCCAGCAGAATCGGATTGTTCTTGGTGCGGCGCGACAGGATCTGAATGATCCGGTCGACCTCCTCGTCGCGGCCGATCAGCGGATCGAAGGCGCCCTCGGCGGCGAGCGACGTGAGGTCGCGGCCGTACTCGGTCAGGAAGGGTAGCTCTTTCTTCTGCTGCGAAGCTTCGCGCTCCTTGGCGATGGCGAGGACCTCCTCGCGCACCGTGTAGACGTCGAAGCCGTGCTGGGCGAGGATCCGCATCGCAGTGCAGCCCTCGACCCGCAAAATGCCGATCAGCAGATGCTCGGAGCCGACCGTGGCGTGGAGCATGCTCTCCGCCTCGTGGGAGGCGTAGGCCAGGATCTTCTTGGACTCCTCCGAGAGGGGGAGCTCGGCCGTGGAGGAGATGCGCTCCACGAAGACCCGTTCGCCTTCGATCTCCCGGCGGATGTCCTCCGGCTTGACCTGAAAACGCCGGAGGATCTCGGTGACCGTCTCCTCGCCCTCGCGCAGGATACCCAGCAGGATGTGCTCGGACTCGATGACTCGGCTGCCGAGCTTGCTGGCTTCGTAGCGGGCGAAGAAGAGTGCTCTACGGGCCTTTTCGTTGTACTTCTCAAACATTCCGTTTCAACCTCTCCTGGTCGTGGCGACGATGCACCAAACCCCACCAGACCTAGGGAAAAACACCGGTTGTTGCGCGCCGCCGACTGCTCGGATTCTAGCACTCTTCCGGCTGGCCGGAGCGGCAGAGCCCGATGCAGGTACCACCATCCCTACATGCCTGAAGCTCCCGGGGAGGTCGAAAATTCCCACTTTTCGGAGGGGAAAACAAATCCAAAGAACCCAATTTCAACAATCACTTAGCAGCCTCCCCGCCGCCGCTCCCGTAGCGGCGCGGCAGGACGACCTGGAACAGGCTCCCCTCCGCGCCCGAGGCCAGCTCCAGGCCGGCGTCGAGCAGCTCGCACAGGCGTTTGACGATCGACAGGCCGATACCCTCGCCTGGCCGCTGGACCGGCGGCCGGGCGCCTTCGGTAGTCCCCGGCTCCGGGGCGGGCTCGACGCCTTGGCTGGATTCGTCCTCCTCCGCCTTCACGGCCCCGACGGTCGCCTCCCGCAGCTCACCGGCGATCGGCGAACCGGGGATCCCCGGGCCGGTGTCGCGCACCCGGATCAGCCAGCGCTCGGTATCGCGTTCCCAGGTCTCGGCCCAGCTCACGGTCACGCCGCCGGCCGGGGTGTACCGGATCGCGTTCAGGGCCAGGTTCTGCACGATGCGCAGCACTTTCGCCGCGTCCCCCTCCACCCACAGGTTGTCCGGCCCTTCGGTCCGGAGGTAGAGACCGCGCTCGTGGGCGGCGGGCTCCAGGGACAAGCAGAGGGCGCGCAGCCGCGCGGCGGCGTCAAAGCGCTCCACGTGGCGCTGCTCGCGCCCCGCCTCCAGACGGGCCAGGCTCATGAGGTCCTCCAGGAGGTGCTGGAGAGAAAAGACGCTGCTCTGGAGGATGGTCATGGCCTTGTGGCGCAGGCCGTCCGGCGCCTCCTCTTCGGTCAGGATCGCGGCGGTGGTGGTGACCAGCCCCACGTTGCCCCGCAAGTCGTGCGCCGCCTCGTGCCAGGCGGCCGCGCGCTGCCGTTCCAGCTCCTTCATCTCCGCCAGCGCGATCTGCAGGTCGCGCAGGACTCCGGCCGCTTCCGCCTTCTGGAGCTCGGCATAACGCTCGGCGCTGTCGGCCATCCCCTGGCTACACACCTCCAGCCAGATCTGGCGGACTCGGGAGAGCGCGTCGGGATTGACCTCGGAATGGTCCCGTGGGAAGGCTTCCAGCTCATCCAGCACGCAACGCTGGAGCCAGGCCCACTCCTCCATCACCTCGCGCAACGGGTAGCCCTGCTGCCAACGGTGAGAGCCGTGCTCCAGGTTCTCCTCTTTCAGATCGTCGGGCAGGGCCCGCAGCCGGCGCTCGAAGATCTCCAGGACCTTCGGCATGAGATCCCGGAGATGGGTCATCGAAAGGGTGCCGGCGACGCTCGAACGCTCTCTCGCTCCCTGCTCCCAACGCTGCAGGATGGCTTCGCGGCGCCGGGTCAGCAGGTCCGCAAAAAGGCCAAAGGTCAGAAGGGTCTCAGGAGATTTCGGCATGATCCTCACGGTTGGGGCTGCAGCAGCCCGGCGTCCAACTTCAGTGTTCGGGTACAGCGCGCGGCGATCTCCGGATTGTGCGTCACCAGGAGCCCGGTGGTGCGGTGCCGGGCCTGGAGGTCGAGGAGGAGCGAAAACACCTGCTCGCCGCTCTCCGGGTCGAGGTTGCCGGTGGGCTCGTCGGCCAGGAGCAGCGGCGGCTCCAGCACCAGGGCGCGGCAGAGCGCCACGCGTTGGCGCTCGCCGCCCGAGAGCTGGTTCGGGAAATGATCGAGCCGCTCCCCGAGCCCCACCTCGAGGAGGAGCCGGCGGGCGTTCTCGTGCGCCTTCTTCGGCTCGATCCCCGCGATGCGGCCCGGCAGCATGACATTTTCGAGCGCAGTGAAGTCGGGCAGGAGCTGGTGGAACTGGAAGACGAAACCGATCGTCCGGTTGCGGAAGGCCGCCAGGTGCGCCCCGGACATCCCCTGGATCTTGCGGCCGCCGATCGAGATGGTGCCGCGGTCCGGCCGGTCGAGGGTGCCGAGCAGATGGAGCAGGGTCGACTTGCCCGAGCCCGAGGGGCCGATGATCGCGACCATCTCCCCCGGTTCGACCGCCAGGTCGACCCCCCTCAGGACCTCGACTCGCCGGACGCCGTCCTGATAGGTCTTCGCCAATTGCTCCGCGCGCACTTCCACGCTCATCGTTCGAGAGCCTCGATGGGATCGAGAGACGCGGCCCGCTTCGCGGCGTACAGGGAGGATCCCAGCGCCAGGAGCAGCGTCAGCAGGAGGACCAGCACGAGGTCCTCGGGCTGGACCAGGAACGGCACGTAGTCCAGGAAGTAGACCCGACCGGGGACCGGGACCAGCCGGTAGTGGTCGAGCACCCACGAGCCTCCCACCCCGAGCACCGCGCCGGTCAGGATGCCGATCCCCGCCACCATGCCGCCGAGCAGCACGAAGGTCTGACGCAGGGCGGCCGGCGTGGCGCCGAGCGTTCCCAGCATGCCGATCTCCGGCCGCTTGCTGGAGATGATCAGCGAGAGGTCCGCCACCAGGGCCAGGGCCGCCACCAGGATGATCAGCGATACGGCCACAAACATCATCACTTTTTCGAGCCGCAGGGCGAAGAGCAGGGGACGGTTGAGGTCCTGCCAGGTGCGCACCACGCTCTTCGGCGGCAGGGCGGCGGGGAGCCGCTGCGCCACCTCCAGGGCCGCGTCGAGGTCCTGGGCGCTCACCTCCAGGAGGAGGTTGCCGCTCCCCAGCAGGGTCTTGGCGATGTCGAGCGGCAGGGCGACCCGCTCGCGGTCTTCCTGGGTGCGGCCGGTCTGATAGACCCCGGTCACCGCGACGCCGCGGATGCGCGGCTGCGGCCCGAACGGGCTGAGGGTCGGCCGCGGCGACACCAGGGCGACCTCTTCCCCCTGGCGCAGGCCCCAATTGGTGGCGAGCGAGCTCGGCACGTACAGCCCGGCCGGCAGACCGGCCGCGCCCGGGAAGGACGGCGGCACCCGGCCCTCGAAGCCGACCAGGTCCACGGCGCGGACCTTGCTGCCGGACAGCACCCAGCCCCCTCCCCGCGCCAGGACCTGGGCCGAGACGACGCCGTCCAGCCGGCCGACGGCGTCGCGCGCGGCCGCGGCGTCCGCCTCGGGGGGCAGCTCGACCTCGATCTGCGGGGTGCGGCCGAGCAGCTCCGAGCGCAAGGCCTCCTGGAAGCCCGAAATGACGGCGAGGGAGACGATCAGGGCGGCGACACCGAGGGCGATGCCGCCCGAGGCCACGGCCGACAGGAACGTCGCGAAGGCATCCCGCCGGGTGCTGCGCAGGTAGCGCAACGCCAGCAGCAGCGGGAACGGATAGCTCCGCAGCAGCAGCTTGGAGGCTCTGCCCACGCTAGCCCACGTCCCCCTCCGGTCGCATCAACGGGAACAGGATCACGTCGCGGATCGACTGCCGGTCGGTGAGAAGCATGGTGAGGCGATCGATGCCGATGCCGTTGCCGCCGGCGGGCGGCATGGCGTGCTCCAGGGCCCGCACATAGTCGGCGTCAAAGAGATGGGCCTCCTGGTCTCCGCGCTCGCGTGCCGCGACCTGCTGGCGGAAGCGCTCGGCCTGGACGTCCGGATCGTTCAACTCGCTGAACGCGTTGGCGACCTCCATGCCCGCGATGTACAGCTCGAAGCGCTCGGTGAACCGCGGGTCGTCCTGCCGCTGCTTGGCGAGCGGCGAGACCTCGACCGGGTGGTCGAGGATGAAGGTCGGCTGGAACAGATGGGACTCGACGGTCCCCTCGAAAAGGGTCATGAGGAGGTGGCCATAGGTGCGCGCCGCGGGCAGGGCGAGGCCGCGGGATTCCAGCTCGGCCTGGACATCCTCGGCCCGTTCGAGCCGCTCGGCGGGGACTTCGGCGAAACGGGTGATCGCCTCGCGCATGGTGAGACGGGCCCAGGGCCGGCCGAAGTCGAGCGGCTGCCCCTCCCAGGTCAGGGCCTCCTTGCCCTGGAGCGCCCGGGCGGTCTCGGCGAGCTGCGAGATCAGCTCTTCGGTGAGGTCCATCTGGTCGCGGTAGTCGGCGTAGGCCCAGTACAGCTCCAGCATGGTGAACTCGGGGTTGTGCCGGGTCGAGATCCCTTCGTTGCGGAAGTTGCGGTTGATCTCGTAGACCCGGGGGATGCCCCCGACCAGCAGCCGCTTGAGGAACAGCTCGGGCGCGATGCGCAGGTAGAGGTCGATGGCGAGCGCGTTGTGATGGGTCTTGAACGGCCGGGCGGTGGCGCCGCCAGGGATGACCTGCATCATCGGCGTCTCGACCTCCAGGAAGCCGCGGTCGTCGAGAAACCGGCGGATCCCCTTGACCACGGCGGCGCGGACCTCGAACACGAGGCGCGACTCGGGGTTGGTCGCGAGGTCGAGGTAGCGCTGGCGGTAGCGCACCTCGATGTCGGTGAGGCCGTGCCACTTCTCCGGCAGGGGGCGGAGCGCCTTGGAGAGCAGGGTGAGGTCGTCGGTCATCAGCGACAGCTCGCCCATGCGGGTCCGGATCAGGGTGCCGGAGGCGCCGACGATGTCGCCGAGATCGAGGTTGTCGAGCACGAGCCGCGCCGCCTCGGGCAGGCGGTCCTTGCGGATGAAGAGCTGGAGCTTCTCCTTGCCGTCATGGGCGTCGAGGAAGACGGTCTTGCCGTGCTCGCGGATCCCCTTGACCCGGCCTGGAACGCGCAGCCGGAGGTTGGCCGCCTCCAGCTCTTCGGCGGTCTTCTCTCGATGCTCGGAGTGGATCTGCGACGGCTCGGCATCCCACTCGAAGCGGTGGGGGTAGGGGACGATGCCCGCCTCGGACAGGCGGCGGCGCTTCTCGCGCCGATTCTGGATCTGCTCGTCAAGCTCGGACATGGGCTCGGATTCACACTCCCGCGCAGGGGCGGCCAGAAGGGCCGCACAAACCGGGAACGATATCGTATTTCGGGGCGCTTTTCGGGGAAGACGAGGGCTCGCAAGGGCGGCAAGGACTTCAAGGCCAGGATCCCGCCGTTCTCGGGGTCATTGGATCCTTGAGATCCTTGCCGGAGGTGAGCTCAGCCTATGGGCAGAAGCAGGGCTTGCACTCGCAGGTGTGGATGCAGATCGATCCGCCACCCGTGCAGCCCATCTGCAGGCACTCGTCCTTGCAGGCCTGGTTGTCGGCCGCGGTGCAGCAGGCCTTGAGGTCGGGCTCCGGCAGCATGCCGGGGATCCCCTTGTCGGACTGGACCGGGCTGACCGGCTTCTCATTGAGGAAGGCGAGGGGGGACGGGCCTCCGCAGTCCGCCGCCGGCACGGCCTGGGCCTGCGGGACCGGGGCCGCGACCGGGGCGGCGCTTAGAGAGGACGCCGAGACCAACAGCGCGAACAGGGCGACGAGACAACACGCCAGACTCCGCTTCATGATTCTCCTCCTTCCGGAAAGAGTGGTTTATGAAGAGGTATACGGAGCAGGAGGGAAAGGTGTTTCAAGTCCCATTCAGGAAGGCTGCACGGTAGACCCGGCTCGCCTCGCCAGCTTCTT
>DATAHG010000473.1:0-2725 GCA_036263295.1 Thermoanaerobaculia bacterium
GCCGCGGCCAGCATGATCCCCCGAAACCCCTCCAGGAAGGCCTGATCCACCGCCGTCTTCACCCGCCCCCGATCCGCCTCCCCCAGGGTGGAGGGAATCTCCAACGCCGCCAGCCTCTCGTGCTGGGCGTCCACGGCTTCCCGCGCCCCCGACGGCAGGTCGAGGCCGGCGAGACGGCGGTCCAGTCCCCGTCCGAAGAGGCCCAGGATCAGGAGCCCCAGGGCGGCGACGGCGAGGAGGCCGGCGGTGCGGGAGACGGCGTTGTTGATGCCGGAAGCGAGGCCGGCGTGCCGCTCTTTTACCGCTCCCATCACGGTGGTGGTCAGGGGCGCCACGCTGATCGTCATACCGAAACCCAGGACCAGCGCCGCCGGGAAGAAGGTGGTCCAGTAGCTGCCGTCGAGCCCGGGGACGGCGAAGAGGGCGAAACCGGCTCCGGCGATGGCGGGTCCGATGATCAGCGGCTTGCGAGCGCCGTAGCGGTCCACCAGGCCGCCGGCCCAGCGTGAGAGGAGGAACATCAGGAAGATGAAGGGGAGCAGGGCCGCGCCCGCCGCCGTGGCGCTGTAGCCGTGGACCTGAATCAGCAGGAAAGGGACGAAGAAGAGCGCGCCGCCCAGCGCGGCGTAGAGCCAGAACGTCAGCAGGTTGGCTCCCGTGAAGGTGCGGGAGCGGAAGAGGCCGAGCGGCATCATCGGCGCCGGAGAGCGGGCCTCGACGCGCAGGAAGATCAGGAGCGCCGCGGCCCCGGCGAGCAGGGACCCCAGGATCAGCGGGTGCCCCCAGCCCAGGCGGGAGGACTCGATCAGCCCGAAGGTCAGGCCGCCCAGGCCGGCGGCGGCGAGGAGGGCGCCAGGGAGGTCGAGTCGGCGGGGAGCGTCTGTGTCGCGGCTCTCCGGCACGAAGCGGGTTGCGATCACGACCACCGCCAGGGCGAGCGGCAGGTTGATGAAGAAGACCCATCGCCAGGAGACGTTGTCCAGCAGCCAGCCGCCGAGGAGGGGGCCGACCGCCGCGGTGATGGCGCCGAAGCCGGACCAGGTGCCGATCGCCTTTCCACGGTGTGCTTCGTCGAAGGAGGCCGACAGCAGGGCAAGGCTGCCCGGCACCAGGAGGGCCGCCGCGATCCCCTGGACGGCCCGCGCCGCGATGAGTTGTCCCGTGGTGGCCGCGAAGCCGCAGGCCGCCGAGGCTAGGGCGAAGCCGGCGACGCCGATCAAGAAGATCCGCCGGCGGCCGAAGTGGTCTCCCAGGGCACCGCCGACCAGCAGCAGGGCCGAGAGGAAGAGGGCGTACGCCTCGACGACCCACTGCACCTCGGCGACGGTCGCGCCGAGGTCGCGCTGGAAAGTCGGCAAGGCGACGTTGACGGCGGTTCCGTCGATGAAGGCCATGCTCGAGCCGAGGATGGTCGCCGCCAGCACCCAGGATCCCCGGTTCGGCTGGCGGGAAACTTCCGGGCACTTGCCGGAAAGAATCACCGCCTCGTCACACGGCGCTTTCACTCCCTGCAACATCTCCCCTCCCTTCGCGGACTTTTCCAGTGGAGCATAAGCGGAATCCGGCACCGCGCAGGACTTCCCCGGCGGCCGGTAGTGGCTCAGTTTGGCCGTCGCGAACTGCACCGCTGGACCACCATACCGTGGGATGGCGATTCTCCCTGCTTCCATCGACTCATCGAACCGGGGGAAAGCCGCTTTCCCGCAATCCGGTGAGTCGCCGTAGAGCGGGAAGGCCGCTCTCCCCCGGTTCGATGAGGCATCTTGACGCGGGAGAGCGGCTTTCCCTCGTTACGGCGACTCATCCTTACGAGGGAGAGCCATTCTCCCGCGAACCGATGAGCCGTCGAAGCGCGGGAAAGCTGCCCTCCCTCTGTCCGTCGAAGCATCGGACCGGGGGAAAGCCGCTTTCCCTCCGTTCGTCGAAGCATCGGACTGCGGGAAAGCCGCTCTCCCTCTGTTCGTCGAAGCATCGGACCGCGGGAACGCCGCTCTCCCTCTGTTCGTCGAGGCATCGGATCGCGGGAAAGCCGCTCTCCCGCAGTTCGTGGAGGCGCCGGAAAGCTCTCCTCCCCCACCGTTTTTTCCGCGATCTCATGAGAAAAGACCGGGACAGTCATCCAGTTCTTCGCTGGATGCGTAGAGAAAGATGAGGCCTGAGGCCGAAGCGGGTGGGGCCCACGGTACCTCGCAGTCCATCCCACCGGCCCGGCCTGGGCCTCGATCCCCTTTTCTTCCAGAACCGATCAGCCCCGCGGACGGGCCTGGAGTGAGTCCCGAATCTCGCGCAACAAGAGGACCTCCTCGGCCGGAGCGGCCGGAGGCGCTTCTTCCTGCTTGCGGCGGAAGCGGTTGATGACGCGGATCACCAGGAAGAGAGCGAAGGCGACGATCAGAAAGTAGATGATGGCCTGGATGAAGTTGCCATAGTTGAGAGTGGCCGCCCCTGCCTCCTTGGCCTCGGCCAGCGTCTTGTATTGGCCCGGCCCCAGGGTGACGAAGTAGTTGGCGAAATCCATTCCCCCCATCGCCATCCCGATGGGAGGCATGATCACGTCATCCACGAGCGAGCTGACGATCCTGCCGAAGGCCGCCCCGAGGACGACTCCCACGGCGAGGTCGAGCGCGTTCCCCTTGACGGCAAATTCCTTGAACTCTTGGATCAGGCCCATGAAGTCCCCCTTCCCGGTTTCACGCATTGCCTGCGAACCTCTTTCTTTGCTTGA
>DATAHG010000474.1:0-13164 GCA_036263295.1 Thermoanaerobaculia bacterium
GGGGGCCCGTTCATAGTCTATCGTGGCAATCCCAAAACAGAAACGCCCGGCCGGGAGCCGGGCGTTTCACGGGCCTGAAAGACCGCCCCCGAAACCAGATCAACCAGGTCGACCTAGCTCGACTGCTCGGGGACCGGAGCCTGCTGGACGCGGCGCTGGGTACTCGCGACCTCGGGCTCGGTCTCCTCGGCGACGGCCGGGGAGACGTCGAGCGTCCGCGGGGTGAGCACCGGCTCCGGCACCTCGTGGCCCCCCACCACCAGGCCTTCGCCCGGCGGGGTGGGACGGGTGGGAGCCGGACCGTGGCCGGTCATCTGGCGCAGGGTCTCGTAGACCTCCTCACCGTCGAGCGACTCGCGGTCGAGCAGCTCCTGCGAGAGGCGGTCGAGCACCGGGCGGTTCTCGGTCAGCACCTTGCGGGCGTGATCGTAGGCCTGCTGGACGATGCGCGCCACCTCGCGGTCGATCTGGAGGGCGGTGTCCTCGCTGTAGTCGGAACGCTGCGAGATGTCGCGGCCGAGGAAGACCGGCTCATCCTTGGTGCCGAAGGCCAGCGGGCCGAGCTTCGACATGCCCCACTCGCAGACCATACGGCGCGCCATCTCGGTCGCCCGCTCGATGTCGTTGCCGGCGCCGGTCGTGATGTCGTCCTGGGTCAGCTCCTCGGCGACCCGGCCGCCCATCAGGATGGCGATCTGCGCCTCGACGTACATCTTGCGGTAGGTGTACTTGTCCTCGGTCGGGAGCTGCATGGTGAGGCCGAGGGCGCGCCCGCGCGGGATGATCGTCACCTTGTGGAGCGGATCGGCGCCCGCGGTGAGGGCGGCGACCAGCGCGTGCCCGGCCTCGTGATACGCCGTGACCCGCTTCTCCTCGTCGGTGAGCATCATCGTCTTGCGCTCGACACCCATGAGGACCTTGTCCTTCGCGAACTCGAAGTCCTCCATGTCGACTTTCTTCTTGTTGCGGCGGGCGGCGATCAGGGCGGCCTCGTTCACCAGGTTGGAGAGGTCGGCGCCGGCGAAGCCCGGGGTGCCGCGGGCGATGATCAGGAGCTGCACGTTCTCCGACAGCGGGATGTTGCGCGTGTGGACCTTGAGGATCCCGAGGCGGCCGTTGATGTCGGGCCGGTCGACGATGACGCGGCGGTCGAAGCGGCCGGGGCGCAGCAGGGCCGGGTCGAGCACGTCCGGACGGTTCGTGGCGGCGATCAGGATGACCCCTTCGTTGGACTCGAAACCGTCCATCTCGACCAGGAGCTGGTTGAGGGTCTGCTCGCGCTCGTCGTGACCGCCGCCCAGGCCGGCGCCGCGATGGCGGCCGACGGCGTCGATCTCGTCGATGAAGATGATGCAGGGGGCGTTCTTCTTGCCCTGCTCGAACAGGTCGCGCACGCGCGAGGCGCCGACGCCGACGAACATCTCGACGAAGTCAGAGCCCGAGATCGAGAAGAAGGGCACGTTCGCTTCCCCCGCGATGGCGCGGGCGAGCAGGGTCTTGCCGGTGCCCGGAGGGCCCATCAGCAGGACGCCCTTGGGGATGCGGCCGCCGAGCTTCTGGAACTTCTGCGGCTCGCGCAGGAACTCCACGATCTCCTGCAGCTCCTCCTTGGCCTCCTCGACGCCGGCGACGTCCTTGAAGGTGACCTTCTTGCCGGTCGTGTTGAGCAGCTTGGCCTTGCTCTTGCCGAACGAGAGCGCCTTGTTGCCGCCGGTCTGCATCTGCCGCATGAAGAAAGTGAACAGGGCGGCGATCAGCAGCAGGGGAGCCCAGGTCAGCAGGATCGTGAGGAGAGGGTTCTCCTTGGGCTGCTCCACGTTGATGGTCACCCGGGCCTCTTCGAGCCGGGGCACGAGGACCGAGGAGAAGTCCTGAGGGGCTTCGGTGATGAACTCCTCGCCTTCGGCGAAGCGCCCGCCCCCCTTGAACTTGCCGGTGATCTGCTGATCGCGGAGGGTGACTTCCTTCACCCGGCCCTGGGTGACCTGCTCCATGAAGGTCGAGTACCCCAGCTCATGGCGCTGGGCCTTGCCGTGCTGGAAAGTATTCCAGAGCAGGATCACCACCACGAAGATGGCCATCCAGAGAAACAACGTCTTGAGAGTCGAGTTCAAGGCTCAGCTACCTCATCTCAGAGCGCACCCTGCCGGGGCGCCTGTGGCAGAATGGGACGAAACGTCCCTTCCCAGTGACAACCGGAGGACGGGCCCGGCGGATTCCCGGGGCGCCGTCGCGCCGTCTCATTCCTCTTCCACCGCCGGGATCAGGCCAAGATACGGCAGATGGCCGTAGCGGCCCGCCTGCTTGAGCCCGAAGCCCACCAGGACGCCGCGGCGCCGCGACTGGAACACGCAGTAGTCCAGCTCGAAATCGGTCTTGCGCTCGTCCGGCAGGTCGATCAGCGCGGCGAAGCGCACCGACCGGGCCCCGTGATTGCGGAGCTGCTCGGCGAGATAGGGCTCGGTCACGCCGGAGGAGACCACGTCCTTGAGCACCACCACGCTCTGCCCCTCGATCTCCACCGGCAGCGGATAGTGGATCTGGAACAGCCCACCCTCCGTCTCCACCTCTTCGGTGTTGCCGGCGTTGGAGTAGCCGACGTGGATCAGCCCGAAACGCACCGGCCGCTCGAAGGTACGGACGAGGTCGGCCAGAAAGATCACCGAGCCGTCCAGCAGGGCGAGGAGGAGGGGGTCTTCGTCGCCGATCTCCTGCTCGAGGCTGCGCCCGAGATCGGCCACCCCCTCGCGCAACGCGTGGGTGTCGAACAGGGGCTCGATCGCGGGTGAAAGGCTTGGCGGCTCTAGGGTTTGTGTCATCTCGTCACCTCGGCGACCCAGACGGTCCATCGGGTCGTGTCTCCCATCTCGGGGAGCCGGAACCGCTGGTCGATCGTGACCCCCGGGACCCAGGCGATCCGCTCTCCCACGCAGAGCAAGGGCAATCGGTCTCGTTCCTGCTCCGGCACGCGGCGATCGATGAGGACTTCCTTGAGGCGCCGGCTGCCTGGCGCGCCCAGGGGTTGAATGCAATCCCCGGACCGGCGGTTCCGGATCGTGACACGATCCCCGGCCTCCAGCGGGAGGACCAGGGCGGCGCGGTCCGGAGCGCCTCGAAACATCCAGGGCTCGACGGGACGGCGGCTCAACCGGACCCGGACGGCGATCTCGGAGATCTCCAGCTCCCCCGGGATCTCCAGAGTATAAGTGAAGTCCGGGGCTCTCTCGCGTCTTCGACGGAGGATCAGTCGATCGCCGCGCCCTTCCCAGCGCCAGCCGCCCCCGCAATCGCACCCCACGGCCCGCCCCGGCACCTCCCGGAGCTGGCGCTCGAGCTCCGCTCGCGCCTCGCCGCCGGCGGGGTAGGGGGCGCCGGCGCGCCGGTGGAGCCCGGCCAGGGCGAGGGGGCGCAGCGGCTCCGGCAGCGCCTCGAAGGCCCGCCGGTCGATCCCGACTCCCCCCTCGCTTAGAGGGCCGAGGCCGAGCTTTTGTTCCAGACGGCGGTCCACGGCGGCCGCCGCCCGCCGCGCCCGCCCGGCCAGGCCCGCGAGGCGCTCGGTCAGACCGGGCGTGGCCGCCTCCAGGGCGGGGAGGAGCCGGTGGCGGACGAGATTGCGCGGCCGGCGCAGGTCCCGGTTGGTCGGGTCCTCGACCGGCGCGATCCCGGCCGCCTCCAGCGCGGCGCCCAGCTCGGCGCGGCTCACCGCGAGCAGCGGGCGTACCACCCGGCCGTGTACGGGGCGGATACCGGCCACCCCGGCCAGCCCGCTGCCGAAGAGCAGGCGCAACGCCACCGTCTCGGCCTGGTCGTCGCGGTGGTGCGCAGTCGCCACCCACAGCGCGCCGAGGCGCTGCCGCACCTCCTCCAGGAAGGCGTAGCGGATCCGCCGGGCCGCGGCCTCCAGGCTCTCGGACGGGGAGCGCAGGACGTCCACCTCCCGCCGCTCCGCGACCAGCTCGACGCCCAGGCGCGCGGCGAGTCGGCCGGCCGCCACCGCCCGGGCGGCGGAGCCGTCGTCCAGACCGTGATCGAGGTGAGCGGCGGTGACCTCGAAGCCTGCGCTCCGCGCGAGCTGGACCAGGCCCCAGAGCAGGGCGGTCGAGTCGGGCCCGCCCGAGAAGGCGGCGATCACGCGGCTGCCGGAAGGGAGAATGGCTTCAGCAGTAAAAAACTGCTTTAGAATCAAGGAAAGAAGGCGCGGTTCCACGGACAGACCCGGAGGGAGACCGGAAGGGGAGATGGTGGCGGTGAAGGGACTTGAACCCCTGACACAGCGGATATGAGCCGCTTGCTCTAACCAACTGAGCTACACCGCCAGAAAAGAAACAGAGCGAGCCAGGGGGAGACCCCCAAAGCTGCGGCGCGGATTATAGACCGAGATTCCAGATTGTGCGAGGCCCGAAAAAGCGGCGGTTTCCGCCCCCGCCCATCGGGCGGGGGTGATCTCGAACCGCGGATCTCGGGAAGGTCAGCGCAGGACGGCCTGGCAGCTCCGGAACTGTCCGAAAAACTCCTGCATGGAGGTCGACAGCGCGGGCTCGTTCAGGCGATAGATGACGTTCTGACCCTGCCGCTGATCGACGACCAGATCGGCTTCCTTGAGGACAGACAGATGCCGCGAAATCGTGGGCTGCGAAAGATTGAAATTCCCGACGATCTCGCCCACCGTGCGCTGCTGCCCTTCCAGCAGACGCAGGATCTCCTGCCGGGTGCCGTCGGAAAGGGCCTTGAACACTTTCGTCATATGCCGTTCCTCACGCCTGAAATCCTGAATACCGCGGTCGATGTTCGCCATGGGTTTCTCTCCTTGGGCTCGAGTGCTTTGGTCCTGCCTTCTTTACCTCACCTTCCGATGCGTGCATTGTAGAACAACAATAGTTGGATGTGGCTTGAAGTTGCTCCCTGAGCGGGGCATGTGCTTGCCCAAGTTTTGAGCACACAGGTGCAAACTTCTCTATAACCAAAAGTTAGGTCCGGTGCTCGGGCTGGATTTTGGGGAAGAGAAGTGCTCGAACCAGGGGAAAGCGGGACAAGGGGAGGCGAGACTTCCAGGACCGCAGCCGGACTGCGGACCTGGAAGTCTCCCTATCCCTGGATAGGCGCCAACTTGAGCTGCTGGAGGGTCGGGTAGGGGGCGGTCCGGACTGAGGCACCGCGGCTGGGAGCGCCGGCGTCCCGCCGGCAATCTATTTTCATATGCCGGCAAGATGCCGGCGCTCCCAGCCGCGGTGTCGCGTTGTCAGCGGGCGCGCTGGAGGCGGTCGGCGACCGCGTTCCAGTTGATCGTGTTCCACCAGGCCGCGAGGTAGTCGGGCCGGCGGTTCTGGTACTTGAGGTAGTAGGCGTGCTCCCAGACGTCGACGCCGAGGAGCGGCGTCTTGCCTTCCATCAGGGGGCTGTCCTGGTTCGGGCGGGCGATGACGTCGAGCTTGCCGCCGCTCGCCACCAGCCAGCCCCAGCCGGAGCCGAACTGGTTCGCGGCGGCGTTGGTCAGCTTCTCCTTGAAGCTCGCGAAGCCGCCGAGGTCGCGCTCGATCGCGGCCGCCAGGTCGCCGCCCGGGTTGCCGCCGCCGTTCGGGCCCATGATCTCCCAGAACAGCGTGTGGTTGGCGTGGCCGCCGCCGTGGTTGCGCACCACGGTGCGGATCGACTCCGGCAGGCTGTCGAGGCCGCGCAGCAGTTCCTCGACGCTCTTCTGCTGCAGGTCGGGGTGTCCTTCGAGGGCTCCGTTGAGCTTGGCCACGTAGGCGGCGTGATGCTTGTCGTGGTGGATCTGCATCGTCTGGGCGTCGATGTGCGGCTCCAGAGCGTCAAAAGAGTAGGGCAGGGGCGGTACTTCGTGCATCAGAGCTTCCCTCCTTCCATCCATCCGGTGAGTTTCTCGGGATTCTGAGACTGCGGGTCCGGCAGGCCGGCGGAGGGCCGGTCCGCCAAGGGCGTATTGTGGCACAGCTCAAAAGCAAAAGCCCCCCTGGGGAAGGGGGGCTTTGCGCGGGAGCCGGAGCTCCGAAGGCGGGTCAGCGCAGCTTCTCTTCGACGAACTCGACGTGCTTGCGGACCTTGGGGTCGTACTTCTTCATCCGCAGCTTCTCGGTCGAGAGCTTCTTGTTCTTCGTCGTCGTGTAGAAGTAGCCGGTGCCGGCCGATGAAACCAATTTGATGTTCTCGCGCATCGCAGATTGCTCCGGAAGATGAGTGGCGGGGCCGACGGGGCTCGAACCCGCGACCTCCGGCGTGACAGGCCGGCGTTCTAACCAACTGAACTACAGCCCCGCAAGAGCTGTTTTTTCCAGGGTGACGGTCACGCTGGTGGGAGGTGAGGGACTTGAACCCGCGACCCCCTGCGTGTAAGGCAGGTGCTCTAACCAACTGAGCTAACCTCCCCGTCGCCGAAGGATCGCAATGATACGCAGCGCCCCCCGGGCCGTCAAGAGGGAATTTTCAGTGCGCCACGTACCCGAGCGCCTTGAGCTCCTTCTTGAGGTCCTCGGGCACGTCCTGCCCGCCCTGCCGCCGCGGCAGGCTGGCGAAGCGCTGGCGGATCAGCTTGGTCATCGCCGCCACCCGCGCCGGCTCGCGGTCGGCCAGGTTGGTGGTCTCCAGCGGATCCTTCGCGAGGTCGTAGAGCTCGACCCGGCCGATCGGATAGTGCCCCGGAGCGGCGCCGGGGATGCACACCGGCACGAAGCCGTCGGGATTGACGATCAGCTTCCAGCCGCCCTGCACCACGGTATTGATCGAGCTCGACCCGTACTCCGAGAAGGCCGGCTTGCCGGCGCCCCCCTGGCCCGGGCGCTCGAGGTAGGGCACCAGGGAGCGGCCGTGCTGGCCCGGCAGCGGCGGCAGCCCGAGCAGCTCCAGCACGGTGGGCGCCACGTCGATGGTCTCGACGGTCTGCGGCACCCGGGCGCCGGCCGGCAGCAGGCCCGGCGCCGCGATCCCGAGCGGCACGTGGAGGGTGGTCTGGTAGACCGAGCAGGCGTGGTAGAGGTAGCCGTTGTGGTCGTACAGCTCCTCGCCGTGGTCGGCGGAGAAGACCACCAGGGTGCGGTCGAGCCGGCCGGCCGCCTTGAGACCGTCGAGCAGCACTCCGGCGAGGCCGTCGCTCCCCATCACCGCGGCGTCATACAGGGCGTCGAGGTGGCGGACGTCGCGCTCTCCGAGCGGCACCTTCTCGGTCATGATGCGGTCGAGCTGCCACTTCTTCGTCCCCACCGGGCCCTGGTAGCCGGGGTCGAGCTCGCGGTCGGCGCGGTCGCCGCCGTTGTAATAGGGACCGTGGGCGCCGAACAGGTGGACCCACAGGAAGTAGGGACGTCGCGGCTCCCCCTGCGGGGCGCCGGCCCAGTCGAGCGCGCGCTGCACGGTCTTGCCGTCCTCGCCGCCGGTGCAGGCGAGGTCGTCCCACCCCTTGTGGTTGGCGCGGCACATGTTGCTGAGGAAGGCCGCGGTCCGGTATCCGGCGCCGTGGAGCTGGATCGGCAGGGTCGGCAAGCCGTCGGGGAAGCCGTAGCCGTTCTCGGTCACGCCGTGGCTGCGCGGATAGAGCCCGGAGAGCAGGGAGGCGAGCGAGGGCCAGGTCGCCGCCCGCGGCGCCATGGCGTTCTCGAACACCACGCCGGACGCGAGCTCCGCGTCGAGCCGCGGGCTGGTCGGCCGCTCCTTGTACCCGTAGGCGCCGAGGCGGTCGGCGCGCAGGGTGTCCACGGTGATCAGCACGACGTTCCAGCCGCGCGCGCCGCCGGCCAGGCGCTGGCGCTCTGCGGATCCGCGTTCTTCGCCCCCCTCCCGGCAGGCAGCCATTCCGAGGCAGAGGGCGAGCAGGGCCAGGCGGGACAGGGCTGTCGGCAGGCGGCGCATCGGGAACCGGATTGTAGCCTGGAACTTTCCGCGGCCTGCCACCGTCCAAACAAACAGGGGCAAGAACCCGAGAGCAGAGAGGATAAATCCTGCTGGATGAAGGAGTTCTGCGCCCTGGCCGGCCGCCGAAGCCGTACGAGCCCCGCGGCCAAAAGGAGAGAGCGATGTTCGAGTCCGCGCTGTCCACCCAAAAGAGCCAGAACCGCCGTCGTTGGATCGCCTTACCGGCCGCCGTGGGCCTGCATCTGACCGCCCTGGTCGCCTTCGTCAGCGCCGATTACTGGCATATCCGTCCGGTGACCGAGCCCGACGAGAGCGCCGTGTTCGTGATGGTGACGCCGCCGCCGCCGATGGCCATCGCGGCTTCGTCCGGCGCGAACCGGCCCAAGCAGCCGACCCCGGTGAAGGAGCCGGTGAAACCGCCCCAGGGGCCGGTGCAGCCGGAGGACGTCAAGGACCTGACGCCGCCGCCGGCCACCCCCTCCGATGCGAACCAGGGGGGCGACGGGACCTCGGACAACGGCGACCCGGAAGGCTCGAAGAACGGCCACGATGACGGCGTCAAGAACGGCTCGGACGAAGGCGTGATCCCGGTGCTGGTCGCACCGCCGATCGGAGACTCGGCGCCCGCGGGCCCGATCCACATCACGGCCAGGGTGAAGAAGCCGGAGATCCTGCACCGCGTCTCCCCGGCCTATCCGGAGTCGGCCCGCCGGGCCCGGGTGCAGGGCGCCGTGATCCTGGAGGCGATCATCGACGAGCGCGGCAACGTGACCAGCGTGCGCGTCGTCCGCGGCCTGCCGATGGGGCTCGAGCAGTCGGCCATCCAGGCGGTGTCGCAGTGGAAGTTCCAGCCCGCCATGCTGGACAACCGGCCGGTCGCGGTCTACTTCAGCCTGACCGTGCAGTTCGAAGTGCGCTAGGCGACACACCCCACTCCTCCGACCCCGGCCCGCCTATGGCGGGCCGGTTTTTTCAGATCAGCCAATCTGCCTGGATCGGTCCGGCCTGGCACCAACGCGGCTGGGAGCGCCGGCGTCCCGCCGGCAATTTATTTTCATGGGCCGGCAAGATGCCGGCGCTCCCAGCCGGGGGCACTCCGCCATCCCCTCTTGCCCTCCGCCCAACCCGCATGCTACAAACAAGACACCTTTCCGTGTCCTGACGGCTCTTCTTCCGTTCGGGGAGAACCCCTCTGCCGTCGCGCCTCCCTCCTTTTTCGCCTGGAGGGAAGGAGCCGTGGAATCCGATTCCCGCTGCAAGCTCGTCGTCGATCTGTTCCGCTGTGAAGACACCGTCGAAGCCGCCTGGGAGGAGCTGTTCCGCCGCCATGACCGCCGGCTGCGCGGCCGGGTCCGCGAGGCGTTGCGCGCCGCCGGCCGGCCCGCCGACCCCGAGCGGGTGCGCGAGATCGTTCAAGACGTCTACTGCCGCCTGCTCGACGACGGCGCGCGCCGGCTGCACCAGTGCCAGGGGCGTTGCGAGACCCGTCTGGTCAACTACCTGCTCCGCATGGCCGAGCGGGTCACGCTCGACCACCTGCGGTGGGCCGGCGCCCAGCGCCGCCGACCCGACCTCTGGTCGGCGCGTGGCTGGCACACCCCCGACGCCCTCGGACTGCTGATCAGCGGGCGCGAGACCCCCGAGGAGGCGCTCCTGATCAAGGAACGCCTGCGCCTGCTGCTGCGCGATTGCGGCCGGTTGTCGCGGCCCGGGGCGCGGCAGCGCAACCGGCGGGTGATCCGCCTGGCGATGGAGGGGTGGACGACCGGCGAGATCTCCCGCGCCCTCGACGGCGAGCTGCGGCCGAGCGGGATCCAGGCCCTGCTCAACCGGATGCGGCGGGGCCTCGACGATGGCCGCCGGCAGCGTCAACAGCGGCCAGACGGGCGCGGAGCGGGTTTATGATCTGGCGCCATGGCTCGGATCTATACCGACGTCCGCTGTCTCGACCACGTCTCGCCGCGCGGCTACCCGGAAAAACCGGAGCGCCTGGCCGGAATCCTCGACCACCTGCGCGGCCTCGACCGGCCGGAGGACCCCTGGGAAGTCCTCGACGAACGCGCCGCCGGGGCGCGCGACCGCGCCGTCGCGGCCGTCCTGGCGCTGCACGATGAGCGCTACGTCGAGCGTTTCCGCAACGCCGCCGAGCGCGGCGACGCCCTGCTCGACTCGGCCGACAACCCGCTGTCGCCCGGCACCTGGGAAGCCGCGTGGGCCGCCGTCGAGGCGACCCTCGCCGCCGCCGACCACGTCGCGGCCACCCCGGCGGCCCCGCGCGCCTTCGCGGCGGTGCGTCCGCCCGGCCACCACGCCGAGCGCGCCACCGCCATGGGCTTCTGCTTCTTCAACAACGTGGCGGTGGCGGCCGAGCACCTGCGCCGCCACCACGGCGCCGGCCGGGTCGCCATCTTCGACTTCGACGTCCACCATGGCAACGGCACCCAGCACCTGTTCGAAGACCGCGCCGACGTCTTCTACGCCAGCACCCACCAGTACCCGTTCTATCCGGGAACCGGCGCGGCGGACGAGCGCGGCCTCGGAGAGGGGGAGGGCGCGACCCTCAACGTGCCGCTGCCCGCCGGCACCGGCGACGAGGAGTACCGCGAGGTGATCGCAGAGCGGATCCTGCCCGCCCTGCGCCGCTTCGCGCCCGAGGTGCTGCTGCTCTCGGCCGGCTTCGACGCCTGGAAGCACGACCCCCTGGGCGGCATGGAGGTCACCGAAGACGGCTTCCGGCATTGGGGAGAGCAGCTCCGCGCCCTGGCCGACGAGATCTGCGGCGGCCGGGTGCTCGCCGTGCTGGAAGGGGGATACGACCTCGCCAGCCTCCCGCGGCTGGTCGAAGCCCACCTGCGCGGCCTCGAAGGTTTGTCCTCATCGCATATAGAAGAAAGCCGATGATTGACTTCGCTCAGCGCTGGTCTTTATAATCTGGGGAAAAGTTCACGCATCACTTGAGCTTTGGATACCCTGAGCTGACCCGACCTGCGTACTTGACCGCCGCGTTCGAGCTCCGTCGAGCCGGTCGCGGTCTTGCGGTGGAGGCAAGGAGCAAGGAGCCATGAAGCGCAACATCGTCCTGACTGCGATTGCTGTAGCTCTGCTGGGATCGGCCCCCTCGTGGGCGGCCGCGCCGTTCGGTTCGTTCGGCGGCAAGGTGGGAGGCGGGAACTCTGGCGCGGGGCTCATGCCTCTGCACGGATGGGCGCTGGACGACGACGGCATCGCCTCCGTCGACGTGCTGGTCGACGGCCTCGTCGCCGGCCGGGCGGACTACGGCCGCAGCCGGCCGGGAGTCACCGCGCAGTACCCCGCCTATCCCGACTCGGCGCTGCCCGGGTTCTCGTACGAGCTCGACACCACGCGCTACCTGAACGGCAACCACACCGTCTCGATCCGCGTGAAGAGCAAGTCCGGCGAGCTCAAGACCCTCAACAACCGGGTCTTCCAGTTCGTCAACGTGACCCAGAACCTGGCGCCGTTCGGCAAGGTCGAGTTCCCCAGCAATCAGGCCGAGATGCGCGGCGTCTGCGACCTGGCCGACCCGAACCGGCGCTACAGCGTGGTCAGCGGCTACGCCCTCGACGCCGGCGTGCAGCCGGACGACACCGGGGTGGCCTACGTCGAGCTGATGATCGACCGGGCGGTGTTTTCGAACACCCGGCTCGACTGCCGCTACTCGCCGATCGAAGGCGGGCTCTCGGACTGCTACGGCATCCGCCGTACCGACATCGAGCAGACCTATCCGACCCTCAAGGACAGCCCGCACAGCGGCTTCCGCTTCGTGCTCGACGTCGGCGCCCTGATCACCTTCTACGGCCTGGCTCCGGCGCACCACCTGATCACCATCCGCGCCGCCGACCACTTCGGCCAGGTCACCAACATCGCCGAGATGCCGGTCACCTTCACCTGCGACGAGGACACCGACAACGAAAACTCGATCGGCGAGGTGGGCATCCCGCGCGCCGGCCTGCTCTACGGCGGCGTCATCCAGACCCAGGGCTGGGCGCTCGACTGGGAAGGCGTGAGCGCCGTCCTGATCCTGGTCGACGGCACCTACGTGGGCGAGGCGACGCGCGGCCTGACGCGCCCCGGCGTGTCGGCCCTCTATCCGGGCTACCCGGAGAGCGCCGCCCCCGGCTGGCAGTACGCCCTCGACACCCGCAAGCTCTCGAACGGCACCCACGAGCTCGACGTGATCGTGCGCGACGACCTCGGGGTCGAGACCTACATCGGCAAGCGCCAGTTCACGGTCGGCAACCCGACGCCCTGACGGCGCGCCGGGCCTCCGGCCTCTTTCGAACGCCCCGCCTCATGGCGGGGCGTTCTTCTTTGTAGGCGGGTGGTACCATTCGCGCCATGCCGGCCCTCGGAAAGCTTCTCTTCTTCGGAACCCCTGAATTCGCTGTCCCCACCCTCGCGGCCCTGGTCGAGTCGGGACGGGCTCCCATCCGCGTCGTGACCCAGCCCCCGCGGCCGGTCGGGCGGGGTCAGAAGCTGCAGGATCCGCCGGTGGCGCGCTGGGCGCGCGAGCACGGCCTGGAAGTAATCCAGCCCGAGCGCGTGCGCCGGCCGGAGTTCCTCGACCTCGTGCGGCCGCTGGAGCCCGACGTGGCGGTCGTCGTGGCGTTCGGCCAGATCTTTCCGAAAGCGCTGCTCGACCTGCCGCGGCACGGCTGCATCAACCTCCACGGCTCCCTGCTGCCGCGCTGGCGCGGCGCCTCGCCGATCCAGGCCGCGATCGCGGCCGGCGACACCGTCACCGGCCTGACCACCATGCAGATGGAAGAGGGGCTCGACTCCGGGCCGATGCTGCTCCAGGAAGAGACCGCGATCGGGCCGCGCGAGACCGCGGGCGAGCTCGCGGTCCGCCTCGCGGACATCGGCGGCAAGCTGATGGTGCGCACCCTGGAAATGCTGGAAGCCGGGAACCTGGCCCCCCGCGAGCAGCGGCACGAAGAGGCGACCTACGCGCCGCGCCTCACCCGCGAAAGCGGCCGCGCCGACTGGAGCCTGCGGGCCGACGAGCTCTCCTGGCGTCTGCGCGCCTACACCCCCTGGCCCGGCCTCACCGCGGAGCTGCGCGGCGATCCGGTCAAGCTGATCGAAGCCGCGCCGCTCCAGCCCGGGAGCGATCCGGCCGCCACGCCCGGCACCGTCCTGGGCTTGCGCGAAGGGCGGCTTGCCGTGGCCTGCGGCGACGGCACCGTGCTCGGCATCGCCGAGCTGCAGCGCGCCGGCCGCAAGGCGCTCAAGGCGGCCGATTTCATGAACGGAGAGCGGCTGCGGGCCGGCGAGGCC
>DATAHG010000475.1:0-1729 GCA_036263295.1 Thermoanaerobaculia bacterium
GTTCCGCTCGCTGAGGTCGGCGACGAACTGGTGCTGGTCTCCGAAGCGGTAGCGTTGGAAGTCGCGCACCAGCCGCGGGAAGACGGCAACCAGGACCTCGAAGTGATTCTCGCGCGAGACCCGGGCCAGCTCCGCGAACGAGCCGGCCACGGTATCGCCGGAGAGGGCGGCGAGCTGGCGGTCCGAGGCGGCTTCGGCCTGGGCTGGCGGCGGGGCGAGGACACGGTATTTGAAAAAACGGTAGACGGCGCTACGGACCAGGTACGGGTTCACCCGGGCGGCGCTGGTCCCCTTGCCGCGCTCGGCCTCGAGAAGGGTTTTGAGGATGTCGCCGTCCATGCGTTCGCGGTCGTTGAGGGAGTAGGCGAGGAGCACCAAGTCGGGACGGTAGCGCAGGCCGCGATCCTTGAGGGTCTCCACCTCCTGCTGGGTGTTGTAGCCGGAGACCGAAAAATTGATCACCTCGGCGTTGACGCCCCGGCTGCGGAGAAGCTGCTCCAGGACGGGGGCGAACAGGTCCTCGCGGCGCTCGACCCGCAGGCCGGCGCCGATACTGTCCCCCAGGACCACGATGCGGTAGACGCCGGGGGGCTTTTCGACCGCGTGGTCGAGATCCCGATAGCCCAGTCGGTTGCTCTTCCCCAGGTAGTCGTAGAAGGAGAGATTCTCGCCGCGGTAGTCGAGGGAGGGGACCGGCTCGTAACCGATCTTCGGATTGCGGGAGAGCTGGAAGCGCCCTTTGCGGATGACGCTGACCTCGGGCGCGGCGCCGGCCATCCGGATGAGAAACTCGGCGGCAAGCAGAGCGACCAGGACAGAGATCAGGGACGCTGCGAGCTTCTTGAGCCACAGGTTCGAAGAGCCGATTGACATGATCGGGCCGCATTGTACCCGACCTCCCGGAGGGCCGCGCTTGGCACGGATCTTTCAAACGCTCTGTCAGACAATGGGGCGGGTGCCCGCGGTGTGAACAGACTTTCCTCAAAGAATGGAGGCAACATGGCCACGATGATCGAGTCGCTGAAAGCCGACATGGAACGGGAGGCGGCAACCACCCGCCGTTGCCTGGAGCGCGTCCCGGACGGGCAGGAGGATTGGAAACCGCATGAGAAGTCGATGCCGCTCGGCTATATGGCCTCGCTCCTCGCGGTCATGCCTTCCTGGCTGGTCTCGATCATCACCCAGGACGAGCTGGACATCGCCAAGCCGCGAGAGTTCGAACATCGGGAGCTTCACACCCGGGAGGACCGTCTGAAGACCTTCGACAAGGCGGTGGCCGCCGCCCGCGAGGCGTTCGACGGCACCACCGAGGAGCAACTGCTCAACACCTCGTGGAAATTGCTGGTCCAGGGGAAAGTGGTGGCGGAGCAGACGCGCTGCATGGCCATCCTCGAAAACAGCAACCACGTCTCGCACCACCGCGGCCAGTTGACCGTGTACCTCCGCCTCCTCGGCATCCCGATCCCGTCGATCTTCGGGCCTTCGGCGGACGAAAAGGTTTTCTGAGGAGGGAGTTGCCATTGGCGGTCGAACGAGGGTGAGTGGTAGCATGGCCCCACGCCATGAGCAGCCGAACGACCACGGAAAAGCAGCGGCGGCGCATGCTGGCGGCCCGGGAAGAGCGCGCCCGCGAGGAGGAGCAGCGGCAGATGGTGGCCTGGAAGGAGCGGGTCGCGGCGGAGAGGCTGACGGACGCCGAGGAAGAGCAGATTCAGGTGGCGGGCATCAA
>DATAHG010000476.1:0-2034 GCA_036263295.1 Thermoanaerobaculia bacterium
CGGCTCGAACGGCTGCTGGGCATCCTCTACGCCTTGCCGAGCAGCATCTCGGCCACCCAGTTCTCGATCTGGCACCTCGACCATCACAACGAGCTGGGCCATGCCGAGGACGACCCCAAGCGCGCCCATCTCAGTCCGAAACAGAACTCGCGCTGGCTGAAGGCGCTCTATTTCACCCCGGCCCTCTTCGCGATCTACATGCGGGGGGCGGCGCGCGAGGTGGCGACCTACCCGGCCGACAAGCGCCGGATGATCCGGCGCGAACGGCTGATCAACCTGGTCTTCCACCTGAGCCTCGCCGGGACGCTCTACTTCTTCGGCGGCGGCTGGGCGATGTTCCGGGTCTGGGCCCTCCCGCTGTTCTTCGCGTTCCCGCCCGCCTTCGTGCTCAACCGGCTGGGCCAGCACTACGACATCGACCCGACCGACCCCGCCAAGTGGTCGACCCTGGTCAACGGCAACCCGGCGTGGCACTTCCTGTTCCTGTGGTCGAACTTCCACATCGAGCACCACTACTACCAGCGCGTGCCGTTCTACAACCTGCGCCGGCTGAACCGCGGCCTGCAGCCCTTCTACCGCAAGACGGGGCTGCGCAACCGCACTTACCGGGAGATGCTGTGGGGGTGGTTCGTCCTCAACAAGGAGGCGCACACGGACTGGGAGATCCCGGAGGCCGGGGAGCGCGGTGGGGCCGCGCGGGACGCCTCGACCCACGCAGCCTGAGCTGTCGGTCCGCTGCGCGGTCAGGCGAGGTTGTGGAAGACCCGCTGGACGTCGTCGTCCTGCTCCAGGCGGTCGATCAGCCGGAGGACCTCGGTCGCCTCCTTCTCGGGGAGCTCGACCGGGGTCAGCGGGACGTACTCCGACTCGGCGGAGATCGGCGTGATGCCGCGGTCCTCCAGGGCCTTCTGGAGCTGGCCGAAGTCGTTGAAGGGACAGCGCAGCAGAAGCTGCGGCTCGCCCTTCTCGCCGGTGGTTTCGCCGATCTCCTCGAGGCCGGCGTCGATCAGCTCGAGCTCCAGCTCATCGGGATCGAGCCCCGCCGGATCGAGGCGGAACGCCCCCATCCGCTTGAACATGAAGGCGACGGTGCCGGAGTTGCCGAGGGTGCCGTTGCCCTTGTTGAAGTGGGTCCGCAGGTTCGAGACCGTGCGCGTCGGGTTGTTGGTCGCGGTCTCGACCATGACGGCGACGCCGTGCGGGGCATAGCCCTCGTAGACGATCTCGGCGAAATCCTCGGCGTCCTTGCCCAGCGCGCGCTTGATCGCCGCCTCGACCTTGTCCTTCGGCATGTTCACCGCGCGGGCGTTCTGGATCACCCGCCGCAGCAGGGGGTTGTGGACCTGGTCCCCGCCGCCCGCCTTCACGGCGATGGTGATTTCCTTGCCGATCCGGGCGAACTGCTTCGCCATCCGGTCCCAGCGGGCGAACATCGTGTGTTTTCTGGTTTCGAAAATCCGTCCCATGGCGCGCCCTTCGAGCTGTAGGTCTGTTTTTTAGGCCAGCGTGTTTGTCAGAGGGGTCTGACCGGCCCGCGAGACTCTAGCCCGACCGCCGCGCGGATGTAAAGAGCGCCCGCGCCCAGCGCGCCTCCTGCGCCAGGGAGCGCAGCAGGGCGCGGCCGACGAACCAGACCGGGTGGGCGCCGCCGAACGCCCCGGCGATGGCGTGGAGCGTCCGGACCGAGATGCGCGGCCGGTCGGTCACCGCGTAGATCGGCTCCCAGCGCTCCGGCCGGAACTTGCTCTTGAAGCGCTCCAGCCCCTCGAAGTCGTAGAAGCGCCGGGCATGCACCCGCACCCAGACGAGCAGCAGCCGCACCAGCCAGGGGGGCGGCGGCTCCTGGGTCACCGACCGCGACAGCGGCGAGAGCCCCAGGGTGACGTACTCCGCCCCCTCCGCCGCCAGCGCCCGCATCGCCGCGTCGAGCAGCAGCTCGGTCGTGCCGTTCGGCGCCCCCTGGCCGCGGATGATCTGCTCGATCAGCCAGCCGGCGCGGGCCGGGATCGGCGAGGCGATCAGGAAACCCACGGT
>DATAHG010000477.1:0-6865 GCA_036263295.1 Thermoanaerobaculia bacterium
TCCTTGGTGATGTCGATGTCCGCCAGTTGCTTGAACTGGTGATACATGCTCGGAAGCTTCTTCTTGATGTGCTCGGCGCCGTTCGGAATGCGCTCCTTGATCCAGGAGATGTCGAGGAACACGCCGCCATGCGGGCTCCCCCGCCCCTCCCGGACCTCGCGCATGATGCAGCGCGCCACATGGTCGCGGGTGAGCAGCTCCGGCGGCCGGCGGGCGCTCTTGTCACCCTGGCAGTAGCGCCAGCCTTCCTCTTCGTTGTCGGCGGTCTGGCCTTTGTAGTTGGCCGGGATCTCGTCGAACATGAACCGCCGGCCCTCGCGGTTGCGCAGCACGCCGCCCTCGCCGCGCACGCCTTCGGTCACCAGGATGCCGCGCACGCTGGGCGGCCAGACCATGCCGGTGGGATGGAACTGTACGAATTCCATGTCGATCAGCTCGGCGCCCGCGTCGTAGGCCAGGGAGTGACCGTCGCCGGTGTACTCCCAACTGTTGCTGGTGACGGAAAAGGCGCGGCCGATGCCGCCGGTGGCGAGGATCACCGCCTTGGCCTCCCACACCATGCAGCGCCCGCGCTCGCGGTCATAGCCGAACGCTCCCACCACCCGGTCGCCGTCCTTGAGCAGCGTGGCCACCGTGTGCTCGGCGTGGAACTCGATCCCCTGGTGGATGCTGTGGTCTTGCAGGGTGCGGATCATCTCGAGGCCGGTGCGGTCGCCGACGTGGGCGAGCCGGGGATAGCGATGCCCGCCGAAATTGCGCTGCAGGATGCGGCCGTCCGGAGTGCGGTCGAACACCGCGCCCCAGGCCTCCAGCTCCCGCACGCGGTCCGGCGCCTCCTTGGCGTGCAGCTCGGCCATCCGCGGATGGTTCAGGTATTGGCCGCCGCGCATGGTGTCGGCGAAGTGGACCCGCCAACTGTCCCGGTCGTCGACGTTGGCCATGGCCGCGGCGACGCCCCCTTCGGCCATGACCGTGTGGGCCTTGCCGAGGAGGGACTTGGTGATGACGCCGACCTTGGCGCCGGCGGCCGAAGCCGCGATCGCCGCCCGCAGACCGGCGCCGCCGGCGCCGACGACCAGCACGTCATAGGAAAAGCGCGGGAAATCGGCCACTTAGAAGAGTCTCCAGTCGGTCCAGATCCCCATCGAGCAGAGCCGGACGTAAAGGTCAGAGAACGCCACTGAGAACAGGCTTGCCCAGGCCCAGCGCATGTGGCGCCGGTTGAAGCAGCCGGCGCAGCGGTAGGCGGTCAGCCGGGCCGGCGAGCCCGCCAGCTTGTTCCGGGCGCCGCCGACCAGGTGGCGCAGCGAGTGGCAACCCAGGGTATAGCCGCCCAGCAGGCAGGTGTTCGCGGCCAGCACCAGCGTGCCCACCCCGATGCCGAAGGAGGTGGCGCCGGTGGCGGGATCGGTGAACCACAGGGCCTGCCACACGTCGTGGACGAGGAAGATCAGGAAAAACAGCGCGAGATAGAGGAAATAGCGGTGGACGTTTTGAAGGATCAGCGGGAACGACTTCTCGCCGCGATAGCTCTTGCGCGGCTCCCCCACCGTACAGGACGGCGGATCGGCCCAGAACGCCTTGTAATAGGCGCCCCGGTAGTAGTAGCAGGTGAAGCGGAACCCGCCGGGAGCCCAGAGGATCAGGAGGGCCGGCGAGAACGGCAGCCATCCCGGCCACCCATCGGGACGGGGGCCGAACCAGCTATGGGGCGAGTCGCCAAAGATTTCCGGGGAGTAGAACGGCGAGAGGTAGGGGCCGAAGGTGTAGTGGGTGCCCTGGAAGGCCGCCCAGGTGGCATACACGATGAAGGCGGAAAGCCCGAGAAAGGTCGCCAACGGGGTCACCCACCACGCATCCCGCCGCGCCGTCTCCCCGAAGGCTCGTCGTTTCAGAACGTCCGCGTAGGCCATGACTGCCGCCCCCTATCGCGGACACACTCGTCCGCCCTGGTCAGCAAGAACGCCTCAGTGTCAAAAGATCTCCGGTCGAGGTATTGAAGCCTAAGATGAGGATGGGTGTCAACCGCGCTCTCGGCGGAATGTCCCGCCCGGGTGTCGAACGCAAATCCCACCGTCTTCTCCGCCCAAAATCGCCTGGCACCGATGAGCAGCCCTATGAGCAGCCGCCACCCCGCTACCCCGAATGTCTACTCTTAGCACTCGAAGAGCACTTAAATAACGAGGAGCGGTAGCAGCCGGGCCCATCGCTCAGCTCTCGGCCGCCTGGTCGTAGCAGTCGGCTTGCCCCCGGCGGGCGCAAGCCTTTCTTTCACGCAATCCAGGTCGTGCTGAACGGATGCAACCGAATGCGGGTCAAGCGTCGCGCGTGCGGAGGCATCCAAACAAGCTCGGAGGAAAGGAACGTCATGAAAAAAATCTTTCTCATACTCCTCACTCTCACCCTTCTCGTTACGCCGCACGCACAGGCGAAGACCTGTTTCGGCATCTCCTGCAACTACATCGACACCAATTACGGTTTCCAGTCCAGCCCTGCGTACACGGACTGGAATGTGAGCGGCGTGTCGTTCGTGACCGAGACATCGTGCTACAGCACGATCGTGGCTGAGATCGGCGCCACCGACTCGGTGTCACGCTCCTTCTACGTGGATAACACGTACAGCGCCTTCACCTTGCAGTTCCGTCTGTTTCTGCCGACCGATCCGAACAGCGCTTATGACCAGCTCGTCGTCACCGTCACGAACAACGACACGAGCGTCAGCGAGTCCTTCTACTACAACGGCAACACCTACAACACGCAGTGCGGGCAGAGGGTCCTCAACCTGGCGAACGACTACAGCAATAGCGACGTCACGGTCACGTTCTATGGCAGCGGTCTGACCGCCCATCCGTGGCAGATCGACGACGTCGGCTTCTTTGCGTATTACTGACCGCCAGGCTTGACGCAGAGAGCCCGATCCACAGCATCTGTAGCGGTGCAGGGAGCGAGGAACGGCGACCAGGCCGCGGGGTCGAGGGCGACGATCGAGCCGTGCCACGGCCCTGTGCCGTCCCGGTCCCGCGCCAGCTCCAGATAGCCGAATTGGCTGATCGAGAACCCCGAGGCGGGCGCGCCGTCCACCGTCTGGGCGAAGGCGCCGACCGGCGGTCCGGTGTCTTCGGCGACCCCGCTGTTGCCGACCACGAGCACCGGCGGACGGCCGGTCGGGGGTGCGAAGGAGAGGGTCTCGAAACGGTGCATGTGGCCGGCGAGGATCTGGCCGAGCCTGGGAAGCAGGGCCGCTCCGGCTTCGCCCCGCAGGGCGCATTGGAGGGTCTGGTTGAGCTCTCCATAGGGCAGCGCGGGGCCGCTCTGCGGCTGACCATCGCAGCCGTACAGCGGGGCCGACGCGCCCTCGACGCCCCAGATCGGCCGGTGGGTCATCAGCCATGCGGTCTGGCCGCGCAGGCGCCGCGCCGCCGCGGTGAGTTGGCCGCGGTAGACGTCGACCAGGCCAGACAACTGATCGCAGGCGTTGGCGGAGTCGATCAACACCAGGTCGAGATCGCCGAGGTGAAGCACCTGGGGCTCCGTCAACTGGAGATGAGGCAGGGCCGGCCCCTCGCCGTCCTGCGATGGGCAGGCGAGTTGCCGGCCGCCCCCTTCGGGCAGGTCCGAGCTCGGGTCGAGGAAGTAAAACCAGCCCGGGCCCGCATGGCTGCACAGCTCGTGATTCCCGCGCGCAAAGACCCAGGGTGCCGCGGTCAGGAGATCGCCGGCGGGCTGGAAGAAGTCCAGCCACCAGGATTCCCAGCCGTCGACGTCAGGATTGCCCGTGCTGTTCTGGCTGAGGTAGGGACCGGGAAGCCCGCACCGCTCCGAGGGTTCCGCGCCGTCGCCGGCATCGTAATACCAGCGCTGGACCTCTTTGCCGTCGATCGTGACCTTGAAGCCGCTCGGCGTGCCGCGGTAGTTGTAGTCGCCGACATGGAGGACGAGATCCGGCCGGTTGGCGGCGGCGGCTTTGGCCAGGGCCGGGAAAGGCCACTCCGGATCATCCAGCCCACAGCCTTGCTGATCCTTCGGTTTGCAGCCGGAATCGCCGAGCACCGCGATCCGGGAGGGCTTTTCAACTACCGAGGGGAGCTTCGGACCGCCCTCGACCGCGAGCGAGCGCCCGAAGGGATAGCGGGCCTCGCAGACTTTGACTGTAAACCCGTGGGGATTGCGGCGCGGCGTCATTGCGGTCCGCTTCGCTCCGTCGATCAGCGCCGGGCATGCCTGGTTGGGATCGACGATCACCCGCGCGAAGGCGACCGTGCTCCCCGCAGGAGACTCCGCGAGCAACACGTATGCGGCATGCACCGTGGGCTCAGCCGGTGCCTGCGCCGCGTGCAGGGAGCAGCCAGCCAGCAAGAGCGGAGCGAGGGATACCGCAAGGGCACCGCACACGGCGGACGAGAGTCGTGGGCTCATGGAGGACCTCACTCCTGGTTGTCATCTTTGCCGCACCATCATAGCTCACCCATGGCTCGCCTTGGAGTGCGGTTGAACGCGGTGCCCCCCCTGTCTCCCGCGTCCGTAGTATCCTGATGCAAACCCGTTCTACTTTCTGCGGAGGTAGCGCCTCATGAAGAAGAAGAACCTGTCCAGGCTGAGCTTAGTCAGGGAAACCGTCGCGGTCGTCAGCCCCGAGAGGCTGCAGCGCCTCTTGGGCGGCCTGCCCGGGCCGCGCCATACGATCAGCGACAGTGTGATGGAAACCTGCGTTTGCTCCACCGAATGAGCTGAGGCTGCGCGCCTCCAGGCAGGAACCCGGCGCTTCGGAAAAGGGGCAGGTCTCCTCGGATCCTCCCGGTGCCGACCTCGCGACCGGGTTGTCTGATCGGACGGGGAGCCGCCCGGGATGGACGGCTCCCCAATCGAGTCTCGTGGCCCTTTCCGGAGTTACCCGCCGACCGGCGTGCAGAAGGTGACGGCGAGGTAGTAGCCGCAGGTCAGGGTGGTGCCGTCGAAGTTGACGCACTCCCGGGTGGACGGGCTGTGCGAGCAGTAGTTGCAACTGCAGTTCTGGAGCGGCGGGCCGGCGAAGGCGGCCAGGGCGGTGATGGAGAGGGCCAGACAGAGACCGGCGATACGAGCAAACTTGGTGCGATTCATCAGACCTCCTTCATGTTGGGCGCATAGCCTAACGCAAATATATCGGTCTGCCTAGGGCTCCTGCCGGCGAGGCGCACGGGCACGTCTCACGCTGCCTTGGTCAGGTTCCAGCCGAGGCGCGCCTTGAGGAGCTTCCGGAGGGGGCGTGACCGCTCGCGGCCCCAGTCCCAGGCGCTCTTCAGGTGCAGGCGGGTCTGCAGGAAGAGAACCACGGCGCGCCGGCGCTGTTTGCTGGTGCCGCCGATCCAGCGGATCTCGGTCTTGCGCGCCTCCTGGAGCTTCTCGTCCAGTTCGGCGTAGAACTCGGCGTCGCCGCGGAAGTACATGTTCTTGAGCCAGCAGAGGCCGTCGGTCACGCACTGGGGCTTGAGGATCTCGAAACGCGACCGCGAGTATGGCGCCTGGTTTTTCATCAGGAGGACTTCCCGCATCTCGTCGCGCATCTTCCCGAACGCCGGGCCGTTCCAGTGCTCGGAAAAGCTCCTGCCGTCGTGAATATTGCCGAGCGGCTTCACGCTCGGATTCAGGAGCAGACAGCAGGGGCGGATGTCGCCGTTGCCGGTGATCGCGGCGGTATACCAGGCGAAGAAACAGCCGCCGTTCTCCGCCTTGAACGACGGCGCGGTGGGGAACAGGTTGTGCCCGGGGGTGTCGAGGCGTGCGCGGACGGCGTGGAGGATCTCGTTCCACCCGGCGATCGCGAAGTCGATCTGCAGGAGACCGGCGTCGCGGTCGCGGCGGAGGATCTCCTCGATGAGCGGCTCGGCGGCGTAGCGGTCGTCGATCGTGAGCAGAGCGTCGGCGTCGATGCGGTCGAGTGGGATCTCGAGCACGGCGTTGATGGCGATGCGATCGACCCCGAGCGAACGTCCGATCTCGTACATGTCGGGGAGACGGTGAATGTTTTTCCGATCGATCAGGAACTGCACCACGATCGAGGGATGGATCGAGTCGCCGCGCATCTCGACGAGCCGGCGGATGTTTTCGAGAACCCTGTCGAACAGCGCCGGTTTGACCTTCATCATCCGCGCGTAGTCCGCGGCGTCGGCCGCGTTCAGCGAGAAGATCACCTCGCGCGCCTTGTTCCCGACGAGCCGCGTGGCAACGTCGGCGGACAGGGCGACCCCGTTGGTCGTCAGGTTGTCGACGACAACATTGCGCGCCGCCAGGTGATCCATGACGTGAAGCACGTCGCGATGAAAGAGCGGATCGCCGCCACCGGAGAGCCGCACCGACTTGAGGCCGGTTTCGGCCAGCTCGTCGATCAGATCGGTGAGCTTTGGCAGCGGGATCGATTCCTTCGTGCGCAGGTCCTGCTGATTGCAGAAATAGCAGGCGACGTTGCACCGGTCCGTGAGGTCCAGCTCGGCGTGAACCGGACCCCGCGTCGCGCGGTTCGCCGCGATCGCTTCGATGATCTCGCTTTTTCGCTCACGAGAGACTTCCGCCCAGCCGTGCGTTCCGCGCATTGTTCACCTCGGGCTCATTATACGGACCTGATGGCGATCGCGTCGCGGCTGGATCAGGGCTGGTACTGTTCGTCGCTCACGGGCTCCAGCCATTCGACGGCCTTGCCGTCGAGCGCTTCTTGAATCGCGATGTGCGTCATGGCCGTGGCCGGCGCGGCCCCATGCCAGTGCTTTTCGCCGGGAGCGAACCAGACCACGTCCCCCGGCCGGATCTCCTCGATCGGACCGCCTTCGCGCTGGGCCCGGCCGCTGCCGGCGGTGACGATCAGGGTCTGACCGAGGGGATGCGTGTGCCA
>DATAHG010000478.1:0-3765 GCA_036263295.1 Thermoanaerobaculia bacterium
CGCCGCCTTTGCCTTCCTGGGCACTCCGGCGTCCGGCGACGGCACCAGCGAGAGCCCGACGTTCGCCGGCGTGTGGCATCTTTACATCGCCACCACCTACGACGGCGGGACCACCTGGACCACGATCGACGCCACGCCGAACGATCCGGTGCAGCGCGGCTCGATCTGCATGTCGGGCTCGACCTGCGGCAGCACCCGCAACCTGCTCGACTTCATGGACATCGCGGTCGATGCCCAGGGGCGGGTCCTGGTCGGCTACGCGGATGGCTGCGTGGGGAGCTGCGTGACGGCCGGCCCCAACAGCTTCACCTCGGTCGGCAACATCGCGCGGCAGTCCGGCGGCAAAGGGCTGTTCGCGTCGTTCGACTGAACGTGACGAACCCTCGGCGGCCGTGACGACGTCTCCCCACGTTGTCACGGCCGCTCTTCATTTTGTCACGCTCTCTCCAGAGGTCGTCCTGGTGTCTATTCAGGTTGCGACGGTCTCTCCGTAGCTTGTCCCTTCCTCTCCCCACTTCGTCACGGCGTCTCTCCACCTCGTCCCTTTCTCTGGGCACTACGTCACTTTCTCTCTCCATTTCGTCACACTGTCTCTCCGCGTTGTCACGTTCTCTCCCCACGTTGTCATACTGTTTCTACACTTCGTCACGAACGCGGGATCTTGCGTTCCCTTCTCTCGCCCTTCCGTCACGGCTTCTCTCTATTTGGTGACGGAACACCGGGCGGTCGTCACGGCCTCTCGCCATGTCGTCAGGATCTCTGGAGAGTCCGTCACAAAACAACGAGACGGCGTGACAACTCCTCGGTGTGTTGTCACGCCGTCTCCTTGTGTCGTCACGGAAGATCGAGTCGCGGGAATGGGCCAGACGCAAAAAGGCCCCCGTTCCCGGGGGCCTCTTCTCAGCGCGGCGCGAAGTCTTAGCGGGTCGAGCGGACCACGAAGGCGCCGGCGAGAGCGATCAGGCCAAGCAGGCCGATCAGCGGCATCTCGCTGCCGGTCGAGGGCAGGCTGGACTGGTCGTCAGCGGTGTTGGTGTCGCTGTTGTAGGTCCCACCGGTGGTGGTGGTGTCGTTGTCCATGTCAGCCGCGTCGCGGACGGCGTTGCCGGTCGCGGCGGTGCCGGTGGCAACCGGGTTCTGGTTGTTGTGCAGGTCGTTCCGGTTGGCCGGACGGTCGCCCTGCTCGGCGGCGGTGTCGGAATCGGTGTTGCGGTCCACGTCCACGCTCAGAACGCCGTTCTTGGCATTGGCGCCGGCGTCCACGTCCACATCCGGACCGCTGTGGGTCTCGGGCTTGCCGGACTGATCGACCTGCTGACTCGGCGGCAGGGTCGAGGTGCTGGTGCTGGTGGACTGGGCCATCAGGCCGGCCGTCATGGCCAGGGCGAGCATCGCGAGAATCAAAATGTGCTTTTTCATTGTTCCCTCTCCTTCTCTCTCTCCAGGTGAGCTCTTAGGGTGCCGGTCTCGGAGAGACCATCCGGCAGGGAACGTCCCTGCCAAACCTGTCTGGGATGTACTGCAACCGCGGTGCCAGGTTTGGCGGAAAGCCCCCAAGCCGGACGGATTTCAGTCGGCCGTCTCGTCGCCCCGGCGGGGCCGCTCGATCCCCAGGGCGGCGACTTTCTGGTGGAGATAGGTACGCTGGATGTCGAGCAGCCGGGCGGCCGCGGTGAAGTTCCAGTCGGTGCGCTGCAGGACCGCCTCGATGTACTCGCGCTCGCACTGGGCCTTGAAGTCCTTGAGAGGCAGGGGCTTCCACCCCTCGTCGAGGCGCACCAGCCCGGTTTCGGGGGTGCTGCGGACCAGGTCGCGGAAGAGGACCGAGGGGAGCTGGTCCGGGGTCAGCGGATCGGCCGCGAAGACGACCAGGCGCTCGCAGAGGTTGCGCAGCTCGCGGATGTTGCCCGGCCAGGGGTAGCGCTCCAGGACCAGGTAGACCTCGGGATCGACGCTGCGCCGCCGCACCCGGTGCTGGGCGGTGAAGCGCTCGACGAAGTGGGTGAAGAGGAGGGGGATGTCTTCCTTGCGGGCCCGCAGGGGGGGCACCTCGATCGGCAGATGGGCGAGGCGGAAGAAGAGGTCCTGCCGGAAGCGCCCCGCCGCCACGTCCTCTTCGAGGTCGCGGTGGGTGGCGGTCAGGACCCGGACGTCCACCTGGCGGTCGCGGGTCTCGCCGATCCGCCGCACCCGGCCGTCTTCCAGCACGCGCAGGAGCCGGGCCTGGAGGGCGAAGTCCATGTCCCCGATCTCGTCGAGGAAGAGGGTGCCGCCGTCGGCCTCTTCGAACAGGCCGGGCTTGGCGGCCTTGGCGTCGGTGAAGGCGCCGCGGGCGTGGCCGAACAGCTCGTCTTCGACCAGGTGGGCCGGGATGGCGGCGCAGTTGATCTTGACGAAGGGGCCGTCGCGCCGCCGGCTCTCGCGGTGGATCTTGCCCGCCACCAGCTCTTTGCCGGTGCCGCTCTCGCCGCGGATGAACACCCGGGCGTCGGTCGGCGCCACCTTGGCGATCGCCTCGCGCAGGCGCTCGACGGCGGGCGAGACGCCGAGGATGTCGGGCTCTTCCAGGCGCGATTCGAGGATCGCCACCTTTTTCTTGAGCGCCACGGTTTCGAGCGCGTTGCGGATCGACTGCAGCAGGCGCTCTTTGCTGAACGGTTTTTCGATCAGGTCGTGGACGCCGAGGCGCAGGGCGTCGACGGTCTCGCTGATCGACGCCTCGCCGGAGATGATCACGGTGGGCGGCAGGCGGCCGGCCGGGGCGAGTTGGCGGATCAGATCGACGCCGCTCAGGCCGCGCAGGCGGACGTCCAGGAGGAGGAGGTCGGGCAGCGGCCGGCGGGGGTCGATCAGGTGGGCGTGGGCCTCTTCGGCCGAGGCGAGCCCCTGCGGCGCGAAGCCTTCGGAACGGAGCTGGAAGAGAAGGCTGGCGCGGATCTTTTCGTCGTCTTCGACCAGCAGGATCTGGGTCACGGCTCCCCTCCTTCGCCGGCCGGGACAGGGGTTTCGGTGTCTTTCGGGAAGAGCAGGCGGAAGGTCGTGCCGGTGGCGGAAGTGGCGAGCAGCTCCAGGTCGCCGCCGTGGTCGAGCAGGATCTTGCGCGAGATGGCGAGGCCGAGGCCCATGCCCTCGCCGATCCGCCGCGAGGTGGTATAGGGCTCGAAGAGGCGCGGCCGGACCTCGGGCGAGATGCCCGGGCCGTCGTCGGTCACATCGAGGGCGGTCCCTATGTCGGTCCGGCTCAAGGTGAAGACGACCTTGCCGGTGCCGGGCGCGCGGCCCCGCACGGCGAGGGCGCTGTTGTCGCAGAGGTTGACCAGCACCTGCCGCAGCATCTCGGGATCGACCCGCACCGGGAAGGGCTGGCCGGGCGGGGTGAGCTCCAGGGTGAGGTCGGGCCACGCCGAGGCGAAGAGGTCGGCCAGCTCCCCCACCAGGGCGCCGAGGTCGCGCGACTCCAGGCGTGGGCGCGGCAGCCGGCCGAAGGAGGTGAATCCTTCGGTGAAGCGGCCGAGCCGTTCGAGGTCCTGGTCCAGGCTGTCGCGGACCTGCAGCAGCTCGGCGCGGCGCCCCTCTTCCCCCCCTTCCTTCTCCAGCAGCTCGCGCAGGCGGCGCAGCTCCAGACGGGCGGCGGTCAGGGGGGTGCGCATCTCGTGGGCGTGGCGGCGGGCCGCCTCCTGCCAGGCCGAAAGGTTTTCGAGCGAGGCGAGGCGGCGGCGGTCGCGGGCCATGACGTGGGAGGCGCGCTCGATCATCAGGGCGATG
>DATAHG010000479.1:0-2922 GCA_036263295.1 Thermoanaerobaculia bacterium
TGCGCCCACGGGAAGCGGTGCTGGCCGCGCGAGCGCACCAGGAGATCGACCTGGCCGACGCTCTTGCCGCGCCGCGGGAGGTGCGGGATCAGCAGCGGCTGGCCCGAGCGCGACAGGGTGAAGAGCAGGAACCAGCGCGGCGACAGGCGGGCGCGGTTGCGCAGGGTGAAGCCGAGCGAGAACGGGCGGTTGGCGAACACCTCGCCCGGCGGCTCGACCTCGACCTCCAGGGAGCGCACGTTGTTGCGCGACACGAACCCCGACATCACCAGGGTCGAGCACATCACGGCGAGGACGGTGTAAAGGGAGTTGTTGCCGGTGTTGGTGGCGGCGATCGCCACCAGCACCGAGAGCAGCACGTACCAGAGCCCCACCGTGGTGATGCGGATCCCTTCCGGGACGGCGCGGCGGCGGCGGCTTTTCAAGACGGTCACAACGGTACGGGCACCGACGCCACCACCCGCTCGATCGCCTTGCGGGCGCTGTCCAGATCGGCGCTGCCGCGCTTCAGCACGACGCGGTGCCCGAGCACGGCGGCGGCCAGGCGCTGCACGTCGTCGGGAATGGCATAAGCCCGCCCTTCGCACAGCGCGAGCGCCTGGGCGGTGCGGTAGAGGCTCTGGATGCCGCGCGTCGAGACGCCGAGCAGGAACTCGCCGCCGTGGCGCGTCGCCTCGGCGATCGACAGCATGTAGTCGGCGAGCTTGTCGGCGACGCGCACCCGGCTGACCTGGCCTTGCAGATCGACCAGGTCCTCGCGCGTCAGCACCGGCTGCATCTGGTCGAGCAGGTTTTCGACGCCGCCCGACAGCAGCAGGTCGCGCTCGTCGGCGCGCGGCGGGTAGCCGAGCGACAGGCACATCACAAAGCGGTCGAGCTGCGACTCGGGGAGCGGAAAGGTGCCGTGATATTCGAGCGGGTTCTGGGTCGCGAGGACCAGGAACGGCTCGGGCAGGGAGTAGCGCCGCCGCTCGACCGAGACCTTGCGCTCGCTCATCGCCTCGAGCAGCGCCGACTGGGTTTTCGGGGTGGCGCGGTTGATCTCGTCGGCCAGCACGAGGTTGGCGAACAGCGGGCCCGGCACGAACTCGAACGCCTGGTTTTTCTGGTTGTAGATCGAGACGCCGATGATGTCGGACGGCAGCAGGTCGCTGGTGAACTGAATGCGTTGGAACGACAGGCCGAGCGAGCGCGCCAGGGCCTGCGCCAGGGTGGTTTTGCCGACTCCGGGGACGTCCTCGACCAGCACGTGACCGCGGGCGAGCAGGCAGACGGTGGCGAGGCGGATCGCCTCGCGCTTGCCCCGGATGACCCGGGCGACGTTATCTTCCAGGCGGCGGATCGGCTCGGCCGCGCGGGCCGCCTCCGTCGCTTCCACGACGAACGTTTCCATCCTCTCTCCTTCCGGACCTGATCTACGGATCTGCGCCCCGGTTTGTTCTGCTCAGTCCCCCGCCAGCTCCCGATATTCCTGGCGCTCGGCCGCGGGCACCGTCCGCCGCACCTCGACCCGGAAACGGTCGCCGGGCTGGTAGTCCACGCCGGGCAGCTCCATTTCCACGGGAGCGCTGCCGCCGGAGGGGACCGCCGCCGCCCCGGCCCAGACCTGCCAGCGCCGCTTCTCCCGGCCCTCTCCGCCCTCCGCCGGGCCCGCCGCGAGCTGGGCGACGTCGAGGGTGAGGCCGGGCAGGGTCTCCGCGGTCTTGCCGTCGTGCGACAGGACGGCGCGCAGGCGCACGTTCTGCCGCAAGGCGGAGCCGCCTTGCGGCTCCTGCACGACGATGAAACCGCTCAGCGAGACCTCGTAGTGAGAACGGAGCGCCAGGGCCTTTTCTTCCTGGGACGTACAGGCGGTCCCCAGGAGCCCCAGGAGGGGGATGACCAGCGGCAACAGGACCAGATTCCGGCGCAGGGGATCCCTCCTTCAGGCGCAGGCCTGCGGGCAATAGCAGGGGGCTCGTTTTAAGGAGTCATATTATAGCCAAGAATCGGGGCAAGGTGGTGCGGAGACGGGGAAAACACCGGGGGGCGAAAACAAGGCGCTCCGAACGGTTGACCGCCGCGTTACCGTCTCGTACCATAGAGCGCAGGATCGACCGGCGATCGCAGTCCCCACCTTCAACCGAACGGCAGCGCCAAGGCTCGGACCGGCGTAGAATCCCCCCAGTCCCACCTGGGCTTTCAAGGAGCGAACATGGCAGTAGATTCCAAAGCGGACCGGCTGAAGTCGATCGACACGGCGCTCTCCCAGATCGAGCGGCAGTTCGGCAAAGGGTCCATCATGCGTCTCGGCCAGCGCGAGATCCTGGCGATCGAGGCGATTTCCACCGGCTCGCTCGCGGTGGACCAGGCCATCGGCATCGGCGGCCTGCCGCGCGGCCGCGTGGTCGAGATCTTCGGCCCGGAGTCTTCCGGCAAGACGACGCTCTCGCTGTCGGTCATCGCGCAGGCCCAGAAGAAGGGCGGCGTGGCAGCTTTCATCGACGCCGAGCACGCCCTCGACGCCGAGTACGCCCGCAAGCTCGGGGTCGACATCGACAACCTCCTGGTGTCGCAGCCGGACAACGGCGAGCAGGCCCTGGAGATCGCCGAGATGCTGGTGCGCAGCAACGCGGTGGACATCCTGGTCATCGACTCGGTGGCGGCCCTGGTGCCCAAGGCCGAGCTCGAAGGCGAGATGGGCGATTCGCACGTCGGCCTGCAGGCCCGCCTGATGTCGCAGGCTCTGCGCAAGCTGACCGCGATCGTCGCCAAGTCGCGGACCTGCATGGTCTTCATCAACCAGATCCGCGAAAAGATCGGGGTGATGTTCGGCAACCCCGAGACCACCACCGGCGGCCGCGCCCTCAAGTTCTACGCCTCGGTGCGCATCGACATCCGGCGCATCGCCTCGCTCAAGGAGGGCGAGGAGGTCACCGGCGC
>DATAHG010000480.1:0-4922 GCA_036263295.1 Thermoanaerobaculia bacterium
GACAGGAGCTGATCGATGTAATACCCGTAGGTGAAATCGGGATTGTCGAGCCCGGCGATCTCGGAGCCGAAGGCGGTCGTGCCGAGAGGATTGCCGGTCGCGGAGCCGCGGCGTCCGGTCTGATCGCCGGAGTCCTCCGGCTTGGCGGTCGTGCCCTTGCCGCCCTTGGAGTCGGGGCCCGGCCGCGGCGGCTCGGGGACCGGCTTCCGGGGAGCGGTCGGCGGTGTCGCCGGGGTGGGGCTGGGGCGCGCCCGGTCCGGCCGCTTCTCGGGCTCCTTGGTGGGGAGCACGGGGGCCTGGTCCACCGGCTTCGGAGCCGGTTTCTCGGGCTCGGGCTTGGGCTTCACCGGCTCCGGCTTGGCGGGCTCGGGCTCCGGCTCGGGATCCGGGCGCTCCGGCTCCTGGACCGCCGGCTCCGACTTGGGCGGCGCCGGCTTGGGACGCGGCGGCGCCGGACGGCGCACGCCCAGGGCGGCGGCCGGGATGACCTTGACCGGCACGAACTCCAGCGGCTCGGGGCGCGGCTGGAGGCGGGGGAGCAGAAAGGCGAGCGCCACGATCAGGACGTGCAACGCCACGGCCGCCACGAGGCTCGCGGCCTCGACGCCGGCCACCGGGCGGCTGGCCCGGCGCGACAGCACCTGTTCGACAGGACTCGACATGTCTCTCGTGCCGGCCGAGCTAGCTCCGGCTCCTCTTCTTGCCCTTGCCGGAGGTCCCTCCGGTCCGTTCCGTGACCATCCCCACGTTGACAATCCCGCCGCGGTGGAGAAGGTCGAGCACCTCGATGACCTTGCCGTACGGGACCTCGCGGTCCCCCTTCAGGAAAACCGTCTCCCCGGGCCCCTCGATTTCCGCCTTGACGCTCTCGACGAGCTGCTCGGCCTCGAGCGGCGTCTCGCGCAGAAATAGATCGCCGTCCTTGTCGATCGAGACCACCAGCGGATCCTCGGCGCGCATGGGCAGATTCTCGGCCTGGGCCTGCGGCAGCGCCACCTGGATCCCCTGGTGGAGCATGGGCGCCGTGACCATGAAAATGATCAGCAATACGAGCATGACGTCCACCAGCGGAGTGACGTTGATGTCGGCGAGGACGGGTTCGTCGTCGGAGCCGTTGCCGAACTGGAAAGCCATGGCCCGGGTCCGTTTCCTCTAAGTGAAATTGCGCTCGGCCAGATTGAGCAGCTCCAGGACGAAATCCTCCATCCGGGAGCGGAGCTGGCGGGCGCGCTGGGCGAAATAGTTGTAACCGATCAGCGCCGGGATGGCGGCGGCCAGGCCGGCGGCGGTATTGATCAGCGCCTCGGCGATACCGGGGGCGACCGCGACGATCGACGTCGAGCCCGACAGGCCGATGTCGTTGAACGCCACCATGATGCCCCAGACCGTGCCGAAGAGGCCGATGAACGGGCTGGCCGAGGCGGTGGTGGCGAGAAAGCTGGTCCACCGGGTGAGCCCCTGGATCTCGACATTGACCGCCCGGGCCAGCGTGCGCTGCAGGGCGGGGAGCGAAGTGATGCGGTAGGGCTTCTTCTCACCCGGCCGCTCGGGCTCCGGCGCGTTCTTGATCTGACTGTCGATCTCGGCGTAGCCGGCCTGGAAGATCCCCACCAGCGGCGAAGCGTGGAGCTTGCCGGCCAGGGCGTTGACCTCGCTGAAGCGCTGGCTGCGGTGAAAGACGTCGAGGAACTCGGCGCTCTGCCGGTCGGCGCGGCGGTACTGGGCGAGCTTGCCGATCATGATGGCCCAGGAGCCGAGAGAAAAAAGCACCAGGATGGCGAGGATGACCTTCGCCATCGGGCCCGACTCAACGAAAAAGCGGAAGAGGCTGGGCTCCGGCGAGCCCGGCTCCATCTGCAGTAAAAAGACGAACGAGATCGGATGCATTCGCTCCTTTTCCTCTCTTACGGAGGCGGGGGCCGGTCCGTTTGCAGCCCTGCCAGAAGGACCGCGAGCCCGCGAGATCATCTCACGGGGATCCCCGGGCCGCCATTCTGGCGTCGTCGTGGCGAGAAGTCGTGCCGAGTGAAGCCGGGATCGGCGCCGGGGGCGGGCCTGTCAGCGCCTCTCAGCAAACGTCGTGCCGGGTTCCAGAGAGGGCAGGCCGCCGTCGCGCGGTCCGGCGTCCTCCTCTTCTACCACAGGAGGGAGGATGACCTTGTGCCGGGAGATGAAATCGTTGCGGGCGGTGCGCACGATCTCCAGAGCCTCGTCCAGAGTGTCCACCCAGTGCGCGATATCGATGTCCCGGGGGGAGGCCAGACCGCGTTCGATGATCTGCTCCTGCACGAAGCCGCGCAGGCCCTTCCACATCGGGCCCACGAAGACCAGCGGGCGCTCCGAGAGCATGCCCACCTGGAGAAGCTGCCAGACCATCGTGGCTTCGAGAGTGGTGCCGATGCCGCCGTCCACCACGATATAGGCGTGCGAGAGCCGGATGAACTGGTGGAGCCGCGAGAAAAACGTCGAGTGCTGGGCGACCTCGTCCAGGAAAGGATTGGGCTGCTCCTCCATGGGGAGGAGGATGGTGAGGCCGAACGAGCGGGTCTTGTAATGGTAGGCGCCGGCCCGTGCCCCCTCGTTGGCGGCCCGCATCAGCCCGGGCCCGCCGCCGGTCACGATGTCGCAACCCATATAAGACAACCGCCGGGCCAGCTCGCGGACCTCGGAGTAGGCGGCGTCGTGCTCCTGGATCCGGCTGGAGCCGAAGATCGCGACCCGGAAATAGCGCTTCTCGACCGGAGCGGTGTGGTCGAGCCAGGAGATCCCCCGATAGAGAGTGCGGATCACCCGGTCGAAAAAGCGCAGCACATACGTGCGGCGCTTGCGGCTCAGGCGCTGCCAGCGGGTCTCGTACTGGGGAGAGGGGAGCGGCGGAAGGGCTCTGCGGCGTGGCGACAACATGGGGCATCCATTCTAAATCAGATCAATCTATTACTCTAACTGCATCGACGTGAGGGCAATCCGGCGTAGCCGGAGGCCCCCACGCAGTCCGGCGGCCTAGGCGCAGTTACAGGTGTTCTGGTTGACCGTCGGGCAGTAGAGGTGCGTCGGGCAGTCGAGGGTCTCACAAAGACAGCTCGCGACCCCGGAGTAGTGAGTGGCGCCACCCTGGACGCGGGCGTTCTCGAGGCTGCGGAGGGTTTCGACATTCAGGGCAAGCTTCTTCTGGCTCTTCTTCATACGGCTCTCCTCTGGTAAACGCCCCGGAGGGCGGGTTCTCTTCCTAAGGTGCCGGAGGAGGGGAGACGTGAGGCAGGGGGGAGGGCGGCAGGCGGGCGGAAACGGAGCCCCGTCAGGGGCGGCATTCATGTAGCCCGGGGTGCCAACCCCGGGGATCGGAGGCCCTCCCCCTTTTCTGAGCCCCGGCAGGGGCGACCGGAACCGCCTGTGGGCGTGAGCCCCAGGCCCGGGGGGAATGAGGAGGAACGGCCGGGTTCCCCGGGGTTGGCACCCCGGGCTACATGAATGCCGCCCCTCCGGGGCTCCGCCGACGGCATCCGGACGGCCTTACCGCCAGCCGGCCAGGCGGGATTCCCCGCCCGATCGCCGGGTAAGCTTCTGAACGGCGCGGCAAGCTTACAAATCGCGCGGCAAGGTTGCCCTGAAAAAAATAAGCCCGCCCGATCGCCCGGCAAGCTTCTGAAAACCGCGGCAAGCTTATAAATCGCGCGGCAAGGTTGCCCTGGAAAAAATAAGCCCGCCCGATCGCCCGGCAAGCTTCTGAATGGCGCGGCAAGCTTATAAATCGCGCGGCAAGGTTGCCCTGGAAAAAATAAGCTCGCCCGATCGCCCGGCAAGCTTCTGAACGGCGCGGCAAGCTTATAAATCGCGCGGCAAGGTTGTCCCGCCAAAAATAAGCTTACCCGGTCATCCGGCAAGCTTCCCGGCCTCCGGGCACCCTATCCGGCCACAAACCCGGCCGGCCGGACCCAATGCCGGAGGAAGTACTCCTGGACCCGGCCGCAGAGCTCTCCGAGAGCCCGGCCGTCCTGCCGCAAAGCCTGGAGCGACTCCTGGAAGACGATCCAGGCGGCCAGCGCGTCCTTGTGGAGCCCCCAGCTCCGCATGATCGTGTAGCACCCGGCCGCGAGATCCGCCGCCCGGGCGGCCTCCCCCCGCTTCGTCAGAACCTCCGCCAACTCGATCGAGACCAGGACCACCTCCTGATTCAGGTCCCGGACGCGGAGCTCCTCCCAGAGCTGCTGGAAGATGGACACGGCCTCGGCCAGGTCTCCCCGGCGGTGGGCGATCTTGGCTTCCAGCCAGTGCAGGCGGAGCTGGGTGACCTCGTCCGGGAACTGCTGATAGAGAGGACGGGCTCGGTCCAGGACGGCAAGGGCCTCCTCGGGTTGGCCGGTGTCACTCAGGAACTGGGAAAGTGCGTGCTGAGCGCAGAGGTCGAGCCGGGGTTCCCGGCTGGTATCGATCAGAGCTAAAGCTTTGCGGATGTGGAGGATCCCTCGCTCCGGCGCGACGTGCCCGATGATCTCGCCCATCTTGAGGAGGACGCGGCCCTGCAGGTGGGTATCCCCGACTACCCTGTAAAGCTTCAGGGCCTCCTCCAGAGCGACCTCGGCCGTCTCAAACTCCCCGACATCCTTTATATAGGAGGCCTCCAGGCTGAGGAGGGCGGCCCGCTCGGCCGGATCGTTCGTCCCGCGCTCCTCCAGGATCCGCCACGCCTGGTTGAACGACCGCCGGGCCTCCTCGAAGTCGCCGGCCACCCGCTGGGTGTTGGCGAGCGCGGCCCAGGCGGCGGCCTGGAGATCCGCCACGCGCTCCGGCCCCATGCCCGACGGGTCAAGGCGCTCCGCCACCTGGATGGCAAGGTGACCGATGTCCACCGCCTCGGCCGGATCCTGACGCAGATACCAGCGGCCGGCCTCGAGCAGGCGATGGTAGAGACCCCAGGTCTGAAA
>DATAHG010000481.1:0-5114 GCA_036263295.1 Thermoanaerobaculia bacterium
CCAAGGCCAGATGCAGCACGGATGGATTGCTCGTAAACTCTTCTCCACGGGTCGTCTGGTGCATGTCTGGCTCCTTTCCTTGTCAGTTAGGTACCAAGAACATACAACCGGCGGCCCGTTCTGAGCCTTCATAGCATCTGGGTTCTGCCGGCCTTTCAGGCCGGTTCCCTCGGACTGACCTCAGCTTGCGGCTCAGCTCGCCGGCTTGCCTTCTTCCTTCTTGACCTGCCGCAGGTCGGCCCGTAGCAGATCGACCTGGTCATAGGGGATCGTCTCGAAGGCCCCGAACTTCTTCTTCAGGTCGTCGGCGAAACCCGAGGCGTTGCCGACCAGCACGATCAGGCTCTGGTCGGGGCGGATCCGCTCCTTCGCGAAGCGCTGGACGTCGGCGGAGGTGACGGCCTGGATGCGGTCGCGATAGCTCTCGATGTAGTCCTTGCCGTAGCCGTTCGCCATCGCCTGGATCAGGATGGTGACGATGTTGTCGGGCACCTCGGTCTGGCGCACGAAAGTGCCGGAGAGGTAGGTCTTGCGGCCCGTCAGCTCCTCCGCCCCCACCGGCTCCTCGGCCAGCTTCGACATCGTATTGAGGATCAGGTCGAGGACCTCGACCGTGGACTCGGTCTTGGTCGAGGTGGAGGCCTGGAACTCGCCCGGCTGCAGCGGCGTGTCGAAATTGCTATAGGCGCCGTAGGCGAGGCCGCGGTCGCGCCGGATCTCGCGGTACAGACGGGCGGAGACGCCGCCGCCGAGGACCGAGTTGTAGACCTGGGCCGGGAAGAAGGCCGGATCGCGGAACGCCAGCCCGAGCTGGCCGACGAAGACCTGGGTCTGGACGGCGTCCGGCTTGTCGATCACCAGGATCTTGCGCTGCCCGGCCGTGGCCTTGAGGGTCGGCGGCTTGGGATCCTCCCCCTTCTTCCAGCCGCCGAAATACTTCTCGACGCGGGCGAAGGCGTCGGCCGGCTTGATGTCCCCGACCACTCCGAAGATGGCGCCGTTCGGCACATAGTGCTTCTGGTGGAAGGCCACCAGGTCGTCGCGGGTCAGGGCGCCGACCGAGGCGGGCGTCCCGGCGTCCGGCAGGCCGTAGGAGTGCCCGCCGAAGACGGCGCGCGCGAACACGGCCTCGGCCAGATACGCGGGGTCCTGGCTCTGCACCTGGAGGGCGTTCAGGATCTGGCCGCGCCAGCGTTCCACCTCGTCAGCCGGGAAGCTCGGCTTCTGGACGACGTCGGCGAGCAGCTCGAGGCCGCGGTCGATCTGGTCGGAGGTCACCTGAGTAAAGGCGAAGCCGAAATCGTTGCCGGAGGCCGACTGGAGTGTGCCGCCCACCGAGTCGATGGCCTCGGCGATCTGCTGGGCGGAGCGGCTCTGCGTCCCCTTGGTGAGGAGGGTCGCGGTGGCGCCGGCCAGGCCGGCCTTGTCAGCGACGTCGTAGATCTTGCCGGCGGGCACTACGACCCGCAGGGTGACCGAGGGCTGCTCGTGGTTCTCCAGGACGACGACGCGCAGGCCGTTGGCCAGGGTCTTCTCCTGGACCTGCGGCAGGCGCACCTCGCGCTCCGGCTGCGGCGCCGGAGGAGTCTCCCGGGGGGGACCCTGCGGCTTGTTGACGGGAGCTTGTGCGGGAGCCTGCGCGTAGACCGCCGGCAGGGCTGCGGCGAACAGGAGGAGGGCGGTGGCGAGCGGTTTGCGCAACGGGCTCATCGGGTCACCTCGTCAGACTTCGGGGAGCTGTCCGCGCCCGTGCCGGCTCCGGTGCCCCCGGCGGCGGCCGGGGTGCCGTTGGCGTCCGGCTTCATGCTCTCGGGGAGCATGTAGATCACGGTGCGGTTCTCGGGGCTCATGTATTTCTTCGCCACCCGCTGGATGTCGGCGGCGGTGACTTTCTGGAACTCGGCGAGCTCGCGGTTGAGCAGGCTCAAGTCGTTCTGGATCACGGCGGAATAGCCGATGGCCGTGGCCTTCGACATCACCGTCTGGCGGTCGAACACCATGTCGGCGATGAACTGGTTGCGGGCCTTCTCGAGCTCCTCGGCGCTCACCGGCTCGCTCTTGAGGCGCTCGACCTCTTCCAGCAGCGCCTTCTCCCCCTCCTCGGGCTTGTGGCCGCCCTGGAGGATCGAGAAGAAGAAGAACGCGCCCGGGTCTTCCAGCACGTAGGTCTGGCCGCTCGCCTGCAGCGCGAGCTGCTGCTCATAGACCATCTTGCGGTAGAGCCGCGAGCTCTGGCCGGCCGACAGAATGTTCGAGGCGACCTGCAACGGATAGACGTCCGGATCGCTGGCGGCCGGGACGTGGTAGGCGAGCACCACGGCCGGCAGCGGCGCCTTGGAGTCGTAGACCACCGCGCGCTTTTCCTTCGTCTGCGCCGCCTCTTGCGGCGCGTTGCGGGCGATCGGCTTGCCCGCCGGGATGTCGCCGAAGTACTTCTCGACCCACTGCAGCACCTGCTTGGGCTCGAAGTCGCCGGACAGGACCAGCGTGGCGTTGTTCGGGACGTAGTAGGTCTTGTAGAAGTCCCGCACGTCATCGACGGTGGCGGCGTCGAGGTCCTTCATGCTGCCGATCGGCAGGATGCGGTAGGGGTGGGTCTGATAGGTGTTGGCGAAGACGTTTTCGAACATCCGGCCGAAGGGGGGATCGTCGATCCGCATGCGGCGCTCTTCCTTGACCACCTGGCGCTCGGAGAGGAAGTTCTCCTCCGAGACGTTGAGCGTCTCCATGCGGTCCGCCTCCATCCAGAGGATCCGCTCCAGGTAATTGCTGGGGATGGTCTCGAAATAGAGCGTGCGGTCGAAGTCGGTGGTGGCGTTGTAGGAGCCGCCGATCGACTGAATGAAATCCTTGTGCTCTTCCAACCCGACGTTGCGGGATCCCTTGAACATCAGGTGCTCGAACAGATGGGCGAAGCCGCTGCGGCCGGCCCGCTCGTTCTTGGACCCGACGTGATACCAGAGTTGAACGGTCACGATGGGCACCGAGTGATCCTCGTTCATGAGGACGCGCAACCCGTTGCCGAGGCGGTGCTCGGCCACTTCCAGCTTCGGCGGCGTGACCTTGAGGGGGACAGCGTGAGCCGCGGCGGCCCCGCAGAGGGCGATCACCCCCCAGGCCAGAAAACGATTCCTTCGTCTCGACATCCGTGTCTCCTATGACGTCCGTTCTTCTATCTAACTCCCTAACTCCGGGGACCGGCGTAGGGATTCCGCGGTTCGGCGGTTGCTCCGCGGTGGCCCGGCCCCCCGGCTATTGCTGATCTCTTACGCAAGAGGTGTCGGATTGTTTGGGTGGCGCGGCGCCCGCGGTGCGCGGATCTCGCATAAAATCGCCGGGTTGCCGTCCAAAGAGGAGGCTTTTCGAGATGAGGCGCCTGTCATTCCTGGTCCTTGCGGCCCTCGCCCTGGTCCTGACCGGACCGCCGGCCCCGGCTTCGTCCGGAGGGCGGGCGGCCGGGCGCGCCTGGAGCTCGACGGCGCCGCCGATCAACGAGACCCACATCTTCGAGGGGGAGATCAACCGCCGCGGCAGCCCGGTGGGGTTCCATGCGCGGCCCGGGGGGCGGAACCCGTCCGGCGCCCGGGTGATCCGGATCATCCAGGGGCCGAACCGCGACGGGGTCTACGTGGCGCAGGTCGAGATCCGCGACCGCGACGGGCGGTGGCTCCGCAAGACCTCGACGTTCTACCCGGACCGTCTGGCCCGGGCCGACGTGCTCCGGGCCATCCTGAGCGCCTGGCGGGGGAGGACCACGGGAGGGGCGGAGAAGTTCCGCGGCCCGTCGGGCCAGGGGTTCACCATCGAAGGGTATTTTCAGAACGGCCGGATCAACACCGCCTGGCCGATCTTCCAGAACAGGTAGGAGGCACGAGGCGACCATGGATCTGGATTTCTATTGGGACGAGGCGGGAGACCCGCGAGCCCGCGGCAAGGGGAGGGCCGGCACCCGCTTCGCGGCCTTCCTGGAGAGCGACATCCAGGGGAGCGACGCCTACGCCCGGGAGGTCCTCGAAGCCATCGAGCGGGTGGCGGCCGGGGAGCTGGACGGCTGGGAGACGACCGGCAACGCCCACACGCTGTCAGTCCAGCGCTCAGGCGCCACCCTGGTCTCCGAGTACGAGGAGGAAGAGGACGGGGAGGAGCCCACCCGTCTGTCGCTCGCGGCGGTCCGCAAGGCCTTGCAGGGGTGGATCGAGATGCTGGGGGCTGGAGGACCGGGGGCGCGGTAGCCAGGAATCGGTTCGGAGCACGACACACGCGGCTGGGAGCGCCGGCATCCTGCCGGCCCATCTAATTTAAAGCTGGTTAGATGCCGGCAAGATGCCGGCGCTCCCAGCCGCGTGTGTCGCGGGGTCGTGCCGATCTTCTCCCTGTCACCCGCGAAGTCATGCGGGTCATCCGCAAAGTCGTGTGGGTCATCCGCAAGGTCGTGTGGGTCATCCGCAAAGTCGTGTGGGTCACCCGCGAAGTCATGCGAGCCACCCGTGAAGTCATGTGGGTCACCCGCGAAGTCATGTGAGCCGCCCGCAAAGTCATGTGAGCCACCCACGAAGTCATATGAGCCGCCCGCGAAGTCATATGAGCCACCCGCAAAGTCATGTGAGTCGCCCGCGAAGTCATGTGGGTCACCCACGAAGTCATGTGGGTCACTTTATAGAGCCGGCCAGCAGTTCCCCCGCCCGCTCATCCCAGGTCTCCCCCTCGGCCAGCGCCCGCCTCTCGGCCGCCGCCGCCGGACCCCGGGCCGCCAGAGCGCGTTCCACCTGGGAGATGAACTCCTTTTCCGATCCATAGAGAAAGACGGCGGGTTCGCGCCAGCGCGCGGTCTCGGGCAGGCGCCGGGCGACCACTGGCAGGCCCATGGCGAGCGCCTCGTAGAGCTTGACCGGATCGACCGCCCGGGTGAGCGGCAGGTCGCGGAAGGGGACCAGGGCCACGCCGAGGCCGGCGAGGAAGCCGGGCACCTCGGAAAAAGGGATCTCCCCGAGGGTTTCGACGTTGGGCAGCCGGCCCAGCTCCTCGACCTCGGGGCTCTCGATCCGGCCGGCGAGGCGGAAGCGCCAGGCCGGGTGCGCCTCCGCCGCCGCCCGCAGGGCCCCGGCGTCGAACCA
>DATAHG010000482.1:0-9089 GCA_036263295.1 Thermoanaerobaculia bacterium
CCGTGGCGGACCAGGATGAGCTGAGCGGGCGGATGGGCGCACTCCGCGTAGACCATGGAAGCCAGCGGGGCCAGGGCGACGGCGAGCAGCAGGGATCTCGACAGGGTTTTCATCGCGGGGTCTCCTGGGCCAGGCATTGTAGCTCAAGCCCTCCTCTGGTACGCAGCTTGCTAGAAGCTGCCTTCAGGCAGGGATAGTAGTAACACTATCCCCTGATCCCCACTTTGAGGGAGGCTCTCATGTTTCGGCGTATCTCCTTGAGTCTGCTTGCTTTGACTGTTCTCGGCGCTCTCGTTCCTGCCCCCGCGGCGTTCGCCGCCCAGCCCAGCTCCGGCCAGGTGGCTCCGCCGAACATCTCGGCGACTTGGACAGGCGGCCCCTATACCGTGGGCATCGCCAACCAACTCGGCTGCGTCACCCCCAGCAATCCCACCTGCGACGCCTTCGCCCTCAACGTCAACCTGCCGCTCAACTACCGCTTCGCCGTCGCCATCAAGAGCGACATCGCGGCGGACGACTACGATCTCTATGTTTATTATCCGGATGGCACCGAAGCCGCCCGCTCGGCCAATTCGGGGCCCAGCGAATCGTTGGTGATCGTTCACACCGATCAGCACGGCACCGGCCCTTACCAGGTGCGCGTGCTCCCCTTCTCCGTCACCTCGGGCTCGACCTATCAGGGCGTCGCGCGCTCGACCAGCGGTCAGCCGATCGAGCCGGCGGACCCGAACGCCTGCACGGAGGCGGTCCCGGTCGCCCTCGGGATTGCCGGGACCACCGACCTCGGCCAGACCGTCTCGCTTGACGTCGCCGTGCTGCTCGACGGCGTGACCCTGGCGGACGGCCAGGCGATCATGGAGCGCGCGAAGATCGCCTACGCTCCGATCAAGGTCAATCTGAACGTCGTCTCCTACACACCTGTCAATTTTACAGGGACCGAAGGGGCCGCCCTCATCCAGCAGGCCAAGAACTTCTTCGGCGGCGTGCGGCCGGCCGGAGCGGATGTGGTCTATACCCTTTCGAACAAGGACCTCACGACCGACGGCGACACCTCGCTCGCCGGTCTCGCCGATTGCATCGGCGGCGTCCGCTTCGCCAGTCGCGCCTTCGCGGTCGGCGAGGCCGAGGGGATCGAAGAGACCGTGATCGGCCCGTTCCGCCTGGAAGTGGACTCGCACCCGGAGGTCGCCGCCCACGAGATCGGTCACCTCATGGGGGTCCACCACCACTACGCCAACTGCGTGGAAGGCGTTCTCCAGGGGGACCCGGACGACCTCTCGCCCTGCACCCTGATGTTCAACTTCGTCGACTTCCAGTCGCTGAACTTCTCGGTCTTCGAGGGCACCGTCGCCCGCGGTCACGCGGTGAAGTACGCCTCGCCGTAGAGCCTGGAAATTGAGAGGAAGGAAACGGGGGCCGGCCGAAACAGCCGGCCCCGTTTTCTTTTTTCCGGCAGGTCGCGCTCAGGCTCCGAACGCCGGCACGAAGGTGTCGGCCACGAACTGCTCCAGCGTCGTCGGCGTAGTGTTCTCCGCCGAGCGCGGCGCGGCGGCCAGAAGCCCGTCGTTCAAGGCGCTCTCCATCTCCAGGAAGAGCTCGGCCACCGGCGCCGGCAGGCCCGCTCCCAGCATGCCCTGGCGAGCCGATTCCTGATCGAACTGCACGTAGGGCAGCTCCGGCTTGCCTACCGCCCGGCCGAGGATCGACGTGGCCTCGGCGAGCGTCACATCCTTCGGACCCAGCACATAGCGCACCGTCGCGCCGGTGAACGCAAGGTCCCCCAGCAGGCCGGCCGCCACGGCCGCGATGTCGCGGGTCGCCACCTGCGGCACCGGGACGTCCCCCCGCACCGTGCTGCCGTTGATCCCCTGGCCCTTGATCAGTCCGATGTTCCAGAGGTGATTTTCCATGAAGTAGCCGGCCCGCAGGCTGACCGAGTGGAGACCGTCGATCGCCTTCAAAGCATTTTCCAGATGGTGGACGGAAACGATCGGGCCCGTGCCCGACGGCTGCTCCGCTCCGAAGCTCGACAGCGCCACGACGTGGGTCACCCCCGCCTTGCGCAAAGCCTGCCCGTAGGCCTCGACGATCCGCTGCTGCTTCGCCGAGATCTCCGGATCGTGATAATCCGGCGGCACCATTACGAAGACCGCCCTCGCTCCGGCGAAGGTCTGCTCCAGGAAAGCCGCGTCCTCCACGCTCCCCACCGCCGCCTCCGCCCCCTTCCCGACCAGAGACGCGAGCCGGTCGGCGCTCCGCCCCACCGCCTTGACCGCGATCCCCCGGCCGAGCAGCGCCTCCGCGATCCCGCCTCCCACATGTCCCGTCGCACCCGTCACCACGATATGTCCGCTCATCTCTCGTCTCCTTGTCACGCGCCTCGAGGGCGTACTTTGAAACTGTTTCGGTTACAGATCTGGGCACAAAAAAACTCAGGCCGGTTCCGCCGCGCAAGCCTCCAGCGCGCTCAGGACGTCCCCCAGGGTCCGCCCTTCGAGCGATTGGATCAGGGCCGCCTCGGCATCCTCGAAGACCGCGGCGAGCGCCCCCTGGATCCGGGCGCCGACCGGGCAGGCCGGGTTGGGATCGTGGCGGTGCATCGCCAGCAGCCCCTCGTCCTCGACCGCCCGGTAGATCTCCGACAGCCGGAGCTCCTTCGGGTCGCGGATCAGCCGCGAGCCGCCGCGCGGCCCGGACCGGGCCTCCACCATCCCCGCCTTGCGCAGGAGCCCCAGCAGCCGCCGCACCACCACCGGGTTGGTGCAGACGCTGCCCGCCACGAATTCCGAGGTCAGAGGCTCCTCGGGAAGCATGGCGTGGAGCGCCAGGATGTGGACCGCGACGGCGAAGCGGCTGCTCGTCATGGAGGTATTTGTAACATGGCCGGATACGGAATGCAACGCCGGGAACGAAAAACGGGGCGAGCCCCGCCGGCAGCCGTGAGATGATCCGCGCCGTGCCGAGCCGACAGCCCCTCCTGATGGTCGCCGCCTCGGCGGTCTGCTTCGCCTTCATGGCCTTCGCCGCCAAGCTCGCGGCCGAGCGGCTCTCCGGCAGCGAGATCGCCTTCGTCCGCTTCGTGATCATGCTGCTGCCCGTGCTCACCGTGCCGCGGCTCGCCCGCAAGGCGGTCGAATACCAGCGCCTCGATCTGCTCGCCTACCGCGGCCTGTTCGGCGGCACCGCGGTCCTGCTCTATTTCGTGGCGATCGCTCACGTTCCGGTCGGCATCGCGACGCTGTTCAACTACAGCTCGCCGATCTTCAGCGTCCCATTCGCAGCTTTCTTTCTGGGCGAGCGGGTGGACCGCCGGCTGATCTTTCCGCTGATCGCCGCCCTGACCGGACTGTTCCTGGTCGCGACCGGCGGCCATGAGCCCGGCTCGCGGCTGGAATTCGGGATGTGGGAGGCCGCCGGTCTCGCCTCGTCGGTGCTGTCCGGCGCCGCCCTCACGGCGATCCGGGCGGCCCGCCGCACCGAAGGATCCTGGGCGATCTATGGCAGCTTCTCGCTCTGCGGCCTGCTCGCCACCGCCCCGTTCGCCATCCCCGGCTTCCAGGCCCCCACCACCCGGGAGTGGGTCCTCCTCGCGATCGTCGGCGCCAGCTCCGTGGTGGCCCAGCTCCTCATGACTTACGCCTACCGCTGGGTGACCAATCTCCAGGCCGGCATCGTCTCGCAGCTCACCGTCGTGATCTCGATGCTCCTCGGCGTGCTCTTTCTGGGGGACCGCCTCACCTCCGGCCAGGTGCTGGGGACCGTCCTCACGCTTGGCGGCGTGATCGGGGTGGCCTGGCTGCAATCGACCCCGCGCGCCGTCGAATAGCGTTCTGGCCGCGACCTTGCAACACCTCTCTCCCCGGAGAACACCGCGGGTCCCGCGCAGCGGGGAGAAGGAGGAGCCGCATGGCAGTCAAGCTCAAGAAATTGGCAAATCAGTCCGTGGTCATCACGGGCGGCTCGAGCGGCATCGGCCGCGCGACCGCCAAGCTGGCCGCGGAAAAGGGGGCGCGCGTGGTGATCGCGTCGCGCGATGAAGTAGAGCTCCGGGAGACCGTCGACGAGATCCGCAAGGACGGCGGACAGGCGGTCTACGTGGTGGCCGACGTTTCGAATCCCGAGGACCTGCGGCGCGTCGCCCAGACCGCCCAGCGGGAGTTCGGCGGATTCGACACCTGGATCAACGATGCCGGCCTGTCGATCTACGGCCGCATCGAAGAGGTGCCGCTGGAGGATGCCCGCCAGCTCTTCGACACCAACTACTGGGGTGTGGTCAACGGCAGCACCGCCGCCCTCCCCCATCTCAAGGCGCACGGCGGCGCCCTGATCAATCTCGGCAGCATCGTGTCAGACCGCGCCGTCCCCCTCCAGGGGCACTACAGCGCCAGCAAGCACGCCGTAAAAGCGTTCACCGACGCCTTGCGAATGGAGTTGGAGGAAGAGGACGCGCCGGTCTCGGTCACGCTGATCAAGCCGGCCGCGATCAACACCCCCTTCCCCGAGCACGCCCGCAACTACATGGACAAGGAGCCCAAGCTCCCCGCCCCGGTCTATGCCCCGGAGGTGGTGGCCCGGGCCATCCTGGCCTGCGCCGAAAAACCGCAGCGCGACGTCACCGTGGGTGGCGGTGGCCGCATGATCGCGGCCATGGGCAACCTGGCTCCGCGCCTGACCGACAAGTACATGGAGCTGGCGATGTTCCGCGCTCAGCAGAAGGATGAGGGGTCCCGGAACGACCGCGACGACTCGCTTTACGATCCCAAGCGGGGCACCGGACGCGTGGATGGCGATTATCCCGGCCATGTGATGCGCCGCAGCGCCTACACCGGCGCGGCGCTCCATCCGGGCTGGGCTCTGCTCGGTCTCCTCGGGGCCGTGGCCCTGGTGACCAACGCCCGCCGCGCCTACTGAGCCTCTTCCTGAAGCTCCTCTCCGCGAGCACGATTCTCTTTCGAAGCGTGCTCGCGGAGAAAGCCGTCGAGATCCAGCTCTTTTCCGAGCAGGGTGCCCAGCGCCTCGACGCGGGTCACCACCTCCGGCTCGGGTTCCTCCCAGGTCGCCAACACCGCCCGCACCAACTCGAAGGCCTGTCGCGCCTCCTTCAGCTCGCCCAGCGCCAGATGGCCCATCCCCTTGGCGACGAAGGACAGGCTCAGGGTCCTGAAGTCCCCCATGCCGTACGGATCGCGCAGCAGGACCCGGTAGGAAAGCTCCGCGAGGTGAGTGGCCTCGACGGGATCGATCAAAAGCTGCCTCTCGCTCTCGGCGATCAAAAGCCGGGCGACCCCGGTGCCGCGAAACCGGACCTTCCCGTCCTTCACCTCCTGGAAGCGGACCTCCCGGTCATAACGCAACAGAATCTTGATCTCGTCGAGAGCCTTTTCCTGCTCACACTTCACCCGGGAGGCGAAGCGATCCACCAGGAACTTCACCAGCATGGACGTGCGGTAAATTCCACGCTTCCCCCGCCAGAACTCTCGCCTGGCCGCGTCGATCACCTCGTCGCAGATCGGACAGAGCCGGGAGAAATGGAGGTAAGCGATCCGGAGGATTACAGAATCCTCGACTTCGCCTCGCACGGAGGCCTGGAGCAATTCTGGGGTCAGATGAGGATCTCGCACGCGTCCCTCCTGGGAACGGAAATTCCTGGTTGTGTATTCAAGGGCATCAGAGGACATCTCGCGCCTCTTGAAGGCAGGTCACCAGCCGCTGCAACGGCTCGACCGCTACCTCCTCGCGCCGGGCCGCCTCCTGGAACAGGGCCAGCTCCGCCAAGGCCTCCCGGTGGACGTCGGGGGCTTCGAAGACCGGGAGCATCTGCTCCGCCAACTCCTTCACGTCGGCGGTCCGCCCCTGGCGGAGGCAGAGCAGGGCCAGGTCCAGGCCGGCCAGCGCGGCGTCATAGCCGAGGCCCTGATTCAAAAAACTTTCGAAAGCTTCTCGATAGGCGCGCTCGGCCGCGCCATCGTCTTCCCGGATCCGCGCGATATCCCCGCGGAGCCATTTGATCCGCGTTCGCGTCGCGGGCTCGGAAAAGCGCTGATTCCGCTCTTCGTCTTCGTCCAGCATCCGGGCGGCCTCGTCGCTCTGCCCCACCTTGACGAGGCAATAGGCCAGATTGAACCGGGTGCAGAGGTGAAGCCGGGGGTTCGAGTTCGGCGACATCATCCGCAAGGCATTCCGGGTCACCGGGATCGCCTGTTGAAACTTGCCCTGGAGCAGGAAGACGCTCCCCAGGCTCACCAGAACCCGGATGCTCCCCTCCCACTCATCGGCGATCTGGTAAAAAAGCTCGGCCCGGGCCAGCAGGTCCTCGGCCTCCTGAAAACGCCGCTGGTCCTTGCGAAGCGAGCCCTCCAGCTCGTCGATCCGCGCCGTCACGTCGGCCTCGATCACGCCCTCGCTCCGCATCACCTCGCGCACGCGCTCGAAAGCCCTTTCCGCCTCACCGAAATCCCCCCTCACCCGGCCGATATTGGCCAGGGCGCCCATCCCGAGCACGAGGAGCGGCTGATAGGCGGCATGGCCCGGGTCGGTGTCGAGCACCTCGCGGGCCAGCTCCGCGAGCCGCCGCGCCTCCTCGAGGTCGGACGGGATCAGCCGGTCGCTCTCCTGGAGGAGAAGCCGGAACAGCTCGGTTCCTCGATAGCGCGACCGCGCCCGCCGAATCATCGGAATCCGCTCCTCCGGGTCCAGGGACTGCAAGGCCAGGAGGTCCCGCCAGGCCCGCCGCTCGTCCTGCTCCTTCTCGGGGCCGAGCTTCTGCGCCAGCGAGGGGATCAGCACCACCGTGCCCTGATCCTCCGCCTGGCCCCGCCGCCACTTCCGCCGAAAGGCCAGGATCTCTTCGTGGCAGACCTGGCAGACCCGAAGGAGATGCTCCCCGGCGATCTGGGAGGCGAGATACGGCTCTACCTCGCCTCTGGACAGGGCCAGGAGCAGATCCGGGGTGAGATGGATGTCGGAGACGCTGTCCCCTTCCAGGCCCATTTCCTTCATAGGCGCTAATATTACACAGCCCGGTTCTCTCCGCAAGAGCGAAGTTTCCGGGGTGTGCTGCAAAGGAGCTTAGGTCGAGGACCTGGGATTCCGGCCCCGCGCGGCAAATCGCCTCTCCCATCCCGCCTCCATATAGAATCGGGCTCATCAGGCGAAGCGCATCGCAGATTTGCCGTTCCAACCAGCGGGGGGCACGGGCCGATGAAAAAGACCGGGGCAGGGCCGGATGGCGGCAGGCGCCCACTCGAGCAGGCCCTGCGCGAGTACGCCCGCGGCATCATCGGCGGCCTGCTCTTCAGTCTGCCCCTGCTCTATACCATGGAGGTCTGGTGGGCCGGGTTCATCGCCCATCCCGTTCACCTCCTGTTCTATCTGAGCGCCGGGTTCGTCCTCCTCCTGGGCTACAACCGCTACGCCGGGCTCCACAAGGATGCGAGCTGGCTCGAGGTGGGGATCGAAGCGGTCGAGGAGATGGGGATCGGGCTTCTCCTTTCCACCTTTTTCCTCTGGGCCCTGGGCCAGATCGACGGGGCGCAGCCCTGGCCCGAGATCCTCGGCAAAATCACCGTCGAGGCCGTGACCGTGGCGATCGGCGTCTCGGTCGGCGCCTCGCAGCTCGGCGGCTCGCGGGAGGAGCAGGAAGGCGGGATGGCCGGAGACACCCGGGCCCGGGAGGGCTCCAGCGTGCTCGGCCATGTCGTCCTCGCGGCGTGCGGAGCCGTGCTGCTGGCGAGCAACGTGGCTCCCACCGAGGAGATCGTGCAGATCGCACTCGAAACCACGCGCTGGCAGATCCTGCTTCTCGCCCTGCTCTCCCTGGCCTTCGGGGGCTTCGTCCTGCTCTATGGCGGCCTCGACGGCGACGGCGACTCCAGGACGACCGTGATCTCCCGCTCCGTCATCCAATACGCCGTGTCGCTCGTCGCCTCGGCGTTCATCCTCTGGTTTTTCGGACGTTTCCAGGGCACCTCCCTGGCGACGAGTCTGGCCGAGGTGGTCGTGTTGGGCGCTCCCGCCTGCCTCGGCGCCTCGGTCGGGAGACTGCTTTTGCAATGAAAAAACCCGCCGGCAAACATCCGCTCGAATGGGCCGTGTTCGGGGTCAGCCTGGCGCTCGTGCTCGGCCTGGTCGGATTCCTCCTCTACGATGCCGCGACCTGCGCCAGCGCCCCGCCCGAGCTCGTCGTCCGCCTGGGCCGGGCGGTTCCCTCCGGCGGCGGCTACGCCGTCCCGGTCGAGGTCCGCAACCAGGGCGACGAGACCGCCGAAGGGGTCCATGTCGAGGTGGCCCTGGAGCTCCCGGGCCAGGAGGCGGAGCGGGCCGACCTCGACATCGCCTTCGTGCCGCGCCAGTCTCGCCGCCGGGCCTGGGTGACCTTTCCGGTGGATCCGGCCGCCGGCCGCCTGACCGGCCGCGTCCTGGGCTACGAGGTGCCCTGAGGAACGATCAGCACTCCTGGTCGCACCACCAGGTGTGGGCGGAGGTGCAGGTGCAGCTCAAACTGTGGTGGCAGACGTCGGTGCAGCTCTTCTTGGCGCCGGTGGGCGAACAGGAAGTGCCCTGCACGGCCGAGCAATACGGGATCAGCACCGGGATGGCCGAGACCGGAACCGCAAAGGCGACGAGCACGAGAGCGACCGCGAGCCCAAGTTTCTTCATGATCGTTTCTCCGATGTGAAGTTGAGGAGAGCCGCAGGCGACACCTTCCCACCCGAGGCAGCAGGAGCATCGGCTCCTCTCCTGCATTCGTAGGTGCGCAAGCAGGCGCCAACCGAGTCCGGAGGCGGCCCATACGGCGGACTCCGAAGCTCGCCTGCTCCAGGCATTAGACCAGTTTGGCTTCGGTGGTCTGGGCCTCACGGTCGAAGACTTCACAACCCCTGGCCGCTTCGTACAGCTTGGCTTTCCCCCAAATCGACAACGGAATCGGCCCAACGGGCCGATAGAGTCCAGATGCTATGAAGGCTCAGAACGGGCCGCCGGTTGTATGTTCTTGGTACCTAACTGACAAGGAAAGGAGCCAGACATGCACCAGACGACCCGTGGAGAAGAGTTTACGAGCAATCCATCCGTGCTGCATCTGGCCTTGG
>DATAHG010000483.1:0-3120 GCA_036263295.1 Thermoanaerobaculia bacterium
GCCGTTGCCGCCTTCGACTGCTCGCGCGGGTCGCGGGCGGCGCCGCGCGGGATCAGGTTGTCCATCTCGACCATCACGGCATCTTCCGCCGCGTCGAAAGCCGCCACCACCGCCGCGCTCCCTTCGGCCAGCCGCAGCGAGTCGGGATCGTGCCCGGCCGGGAAGCTCGCCCGCCGCACGCCCAGCCCTTCGCCGAGCAGCAGGGGGAGGGCGCGCCGAAAGGCGTTCTGGCCGGCGTTGTCGCCGTCATAGGCGACCACGACCTCTTCGGCGTAACGCGACAGGAGCTTGGCCTGCTCCGGCGTGAGCGCCGTGCCCATCCCCGCCACCGCTCCTTCCACGCCGCAGGCCACGGTGCCGATCACGTCGAAGTACCCCTCGACCAGGACGGCCCGGCCGCTCTCGCGGATCTCCCGCTTGCCCTGAGAAAGGCCGTAGAGCAGGAAGCCCTTGTGGAAGCGGTCAGTCTCGGCGGTGTTGATGTACTTGGCGGGATCGTCCCCCAGGGTACGGCCGCCGAAGCCCACCAGGTGCCCGGTCGGGGAGTGGATCGGGAACATCAGGCGATGGCGGAAGCGGTCGAAGGGCTCCCCCTGGCGCTTCTCGGAGCGGCCGGCGAGACCGGCGGCTTCGAGGTCCGCCATGGGAATCCGCGGGTGGAGCGCCTGCACGAGGTTGCGCCAGCCGTCGGGGGCGTAGCCCAGTCCGAAGCGCTCGATCAGCTCGGCGGGGATCTGCCGGCGCTCCAGGTAGGCCCGGGCCTCGGCCGATTTGCGGAGCTGGTCGGCGAAGTACTCGGCGGCGGCCTGGAGGGCGCCGTCCAGGTTGCGCTCGGGGCGGCCGCCGGCCTTCTCCATGCGCGACGGCAGCGGGATCCCGTAGCGGGTGGCGAGCGCCTCGATGGCGGCGGGGAAGTCGTCCCCCGTCACCTGCATGTGGAGCTTGATGGCGTCGCCCCCGGCCCCGCAGCCGAAGCAGTAGAACAGCCCCTGGACCGGATCGACGCTGAACGACGGCGTCTTTTCCTTGTGGATCGGGCACAACCCCTGGTAGCGCCGCCCGGCCTTGCGCAGCCGGGTGTGGTCCGAGGCGAGGGCCACGATATCGACGGCGTCCCGCACGGCCTGCACGAGCTGCGGAGTGATGTGGACGTTCCCGAGAGACATGACCGGAGCTCAACTGCCGCGCAATAGGACGACCGTGGCGCCGTTGCCGCCTTCGTTGGGGGCTCCGGACCGGACGTCGGCCACGACCGGATGCCCCCGCAGGTGATCGCGGATGGCCTGGCGCAGGCGGCCCGTGCCGTGGCCGTGGACCACCCGCACCTCCTTGCGCGAGGCGAGCATCGCCTGATCGAGGTACTCGTCGAGGGCCTCCAGGGCCGGCTCGACGCGCTGTCCGATCAGGTTGATCTCCGGCGACACGGAGACCGCCTCGTCGATGTCGCGTACCGCCGGCTTGCCGTCCGGCACGGCCCGGTCGCGGGAGCTCCGGGCGACCGCGGCCAGGGTGCGCCGGGCCTCCTCGCGGGCGGCCTTCCGTCCCGAGCCGGCCGGAGCCAGCTCCTCGGGCCGGCAGCGCACCCGCTTACCCTTGACGAAAACTTCCGCCCGCCCGTTCTCCAGCTTCTCGAGGACCCCTTCCCAGCCGAGGCCGATGTGGCGCACCGGCGCTCCGACCACCAAGGGCCCCGCCGCGACCGGCTCGGGCTCCTCGAACACCGGCGCCTCGGCGAACAGGGTCTCGACCGACTCGACGGCCAGGTTGCGCCGCCGGCCCTCCTCGAAACGCTCGCGGATCTTCTCGACTTCCCGCCCCAGACGGTCCGCCGTCTCGCGGCGGAAGCTGTCCATCTCCGCCCGCATCTTCCGGCCGACGCCGCGGCGCTCCTCCTCCAGGGCGGCGCGCTCCGCGTCGAGCCGGCGGCGCAGCTTCTCGGCGTCGGAAGCCTCGATCTCCAGACGGCCGCGCAGCTCGGTGACCTCGCCGCGCACCCGTTCGAGCTCGGCGATCAGGCGGCGGAGGTTGCGGTGCTCGGTCCCCAGCCGCGCCTCGGCGCGGTCCAGCCAATCGGCCGGCAGACCCAGGCGGCGGGCCAGGGCGAGGGCCTCGCTGCCTCCCGGTGGGCCCGGCACCAGCCGGAAGGTCGGGTGCCCGGTCTCCGGATCGAACTCCATGGCCGCGCAGGTCGCGCCCGGCATTTCCAGGGCGGCGGCGGCGAGCTGCGCGAGGTGGGTCGTGATGATCCCCAGCGACCCTTTCTCCAGCAACCCTTCGAGCAGCGCCACCGCGAGCGCCGCCCCCTCCTCCGGATCGGTGCCGGAGCCCAGCTCGTCCAGCAGCACCAGGCTGTCCGGCCCGGCCACCTCCCAGGCTTCCTTGAGTCGCAGCAGCCGGCCGCTGAAGGTCGAACGGTCGGCCAGCAGGTCCTGCTCGTCTCCCACGGTCGCGACCAGCCCGGCGAGGAAGGGCACCCGGCTGCCCGCTCCGGCCGGGATCGGCAATCCGCACTGCGCCATCAGGCACAGCAGGCCCAGGGTCTTGAGGCTCACCGTCTTGCCGCCGGCGTTCGGACCGGTCACGACGAGGATCCGGTGCTCCGGGGAGAGCTCCAGGTCGAGCGGCACGATCGACCCGGAGTGCCCCGGCTGCCCGAGCGCCTCCTGGCGCAGGTCCGCCAGACAGGGGTCGAGCAGCGGATGGCGCGCCGCGGTCAGCCGCACTTCGTGGCGGGGTCCGATGTCGACCAGCCGTCCCTCGCAGCGGTCGCCGAAGCGCACCGCGGCCTGCAGCAGGTCGAGGTCGGCCAGAAAGCGGGCGTGGTCTTCCAGGACCGGCAAGGCCGCCCGCGCTTCGCCAAGGATCTCGTTGAGAATCCGGCGCCGCTCGGCTTCCTCGTCTTCCACCGATTGCTGCAGGTTGTTGTTGGTCTCGACCACCTGCAGCGGCTCGAAGTAGAAGCTCCTGCCCGTCGCCGAACGGCCGTGTACCAGGCCGCTGCTGCGCCCGCGGGCGCCGGACTGGAGCATCAGGACCAGCCGGCCGCCCCGCATCGGGATGGTGTCTTCCGACAGCTCGTCGCGGTGCCCCTCGACGAACTCCCCGAGGTCGCGGTAGAGC
>DATAHG010000484.1:0-9718 GCA_036263295.1 Thermoanaerobaculia bacterium
GGCATCACGGCTCTGCTTGAGCAGCGTGTATCCGAGATTGAACCGGGTCACATTGCCGGAGCCGAGCTCCATGGCCTTGCGGAAGGCTTGCTCGGCCCCGGGCAGCTCCTTCGGATCGCCCTGGGCGAGGGCCAGGAGCGCCACACCCTGTTCGTTGTAGGCCCGGGCCAGGAGAACCTTCTCGGAGGTCAGCTTCAGGATCTCATCGACGTGCTTGAGGGCCTCCCGGTAGGCGGCCATCCGGTTGAAGGCGCTGGCCAGCCCGAGCTCGCACTCGACGCACGGGCCTTCGCCGAGCTTCGCCGCCTCCTTGAGGAGCTTGACCGCCTCCTTGTAGTTCTCCTGCTGGAAGAGGAGGCGGACCTCCTCGAGCTTCTCCGATCTCGCCGTGGGCGCCGCTTTTTCCGGCGCGGCCGCCGCTCCGTTCAGAGTCCCCAGGAAGAATGCCGACGCGACACCGGCGCAGAGAAATGCGAGAAGCGCTCTCTTCGGCAAGGCTTGACCTCCATTCGGGTTGAACGACGGCGACAATTATACCTTCCGAGAGCAGAGAGAGCCGGCTGGAGGCGGGTGGTCCCCGCCTTGGGGACCGCCCTCCGCGGGCCGCGCTGTCCGGTCCCCGCCTTGGGGACCGCCCTCCGCGAGTCGCGCTGTCCGGTCCCCGGCCTGGGGACCGCCCTCCGCGGGTCACGCTGTCCGGTCCCCGGCATGGGGACCGCCCTCCTTGAGTCACGCTGTCCGGTCCCCGCCGTGGGGACCGCCCTCCGCGAGTCACGCTGTCCGGTCCCCACCTTGGGGACCGCCCTCCGCGGGTCGCGCTGTCCGGTCCCCGGCTTGGGGACCACCCTCCACGGGTCGCGCTGTCCGGTCCCTGTCTTGGGGACCGCCCGTCGTGAGCCGCGCGCTCCGGTCCCTGCACTGGGGACCAGCCGCCTTGGCTTGAAGCCTTCGGACGGCGTGCTAAAATGACCCCAGTTTCCTCAAAGCAGACTTGACAGCGTTCCGCTCTCGGCAGCGCCGGTGCGGTCATGATCCAGGTGTAGATCCCGGAGCCGAAGGAGGGGCCCATGCTGGACTCGTTTTCGTCGTCGGAGGTCGTCTTTCCGGACGCGGTCGGCCTGAGCGGCCTCGGCCGCCGTCTCCAGGTTCTCGTCTTCGCCGACGCGCGTCAGGACCTTCCGCGCCGGCACATCCTGCCTCTGGCGGAGCGCTGGCCGCCGCGATCCGGAAGCAGCATCGAGATTCTCTTTCCGGGCTACCCCGATGGGACGGAAGAGGCCCCCGCCTTTTCGAGCGAGACCTTCGCGGCGGCGATCGAGGAGATCCAGTCGGAATCGACCTGGCGCTACCGGGGTCAGGCAACCGTGGTGATCACCTCGGCGCGGGAGCTGCCCCAGACCCTCCAGCGGGAATGGTCTCAGGAGTCTCTGATCGATTTCGACAGCCTCATCGAATTCGAGCTGGAACGCGCCCTGGAACGGCAGGCGCTCGAATCGCCGGAAGTCTTTTTGAGAGCCCTGATCCGCCGAGCCGAAAACAACCCCGAGACGATCGCCCAGAAGAGCCTCGGCGACTCCCTCGGCATCGCCACCCTCGGGACCGTCCTGATCGACGCCCTTTGCGAGGACCTGCCGGTCCGCGGGCTGGAGAAGGGGAGCGGGCTGCTGGATTTCTTTCGACTGCGGAGGAAGGCGGGGCGATAGGGCGCGTTAGAGATCAGAGTCGCCCAGGTAACCCCAGTCTCGCAAACGGTGCAGGTCGTCGGGCCAGCTCTCGCCGATGTCGTCGCGGTAGGCGGCGTTGCGATTGAGAGCCTTGAAGTTGGCGAGGAAGGGGCGGGTCTGCCGGCAGGCGGTCTCTGGCGTCCGGCCGGAGCCCACGACCGTCAGGATGACGCCGGAGCCACCCGCCACCCGCCACTCTCCCTCCACCCGCTTGACATCCTCGATGTGGATGCCGCCGCCGGTTTGGGGAAGATCGATCGCGACGCCCTGAGAGAAGGTTCGAAAGGTTTTTGGATCGCGGTACGGATAGGGCGGCATCGTGATCCGCGTGCCGGCGTGATAGGGCTGGCGGATGCGCAGCTCGGGCGCCTGGCCGCGGGCGAGGCCGGCGAAGAAATCGCCGACTGAATTCTTTTCGAAACCTTCGATCAGAACGGCGAGCGTCGGGTAGCCGAAACGGGCAGTGAATTCGAGCGGATAAATGCCGTCGGGATTGACCATGCACGTGAGGTCGATGAAGCCGCGATAGTTTTCCTGCGCCAGGCGCTCGCGCATCCGGGCGATGGTCCGCTCGAAAATCGGAGTCGGAGCGCCCCAGCGCACGCAGACGCCCATGCCGCCGGTGAGGATGCCGACGTCGCCGGCGTGGAGCCGCTTGGATTCGAAGATCAGCGGCAGCGGCCGGACGAAATCGCGGCCGTCGAAGAAGCCGCCGACGCCGACCTCGACGCCTTCGATCCGGCGTTGCACGTGGAGGCCCTGAATGCGTCCGCTCTCTTCGGCCTGATAGGTGCGGAGGATCCGGAGCGTATCCTGGCTCTCCGAGTGCGCGCCGACGAAGACAAGTTTTTTGTCTTCCTGGGCGGGGCCTCCCGGTTTGATCACGAATCGGCCTGCGTGATCCCGCAGATGGCGGACGGCGTCCTCGAAATTTTCGAACTGCCAATATTCCATGGCCGGGGCGCCCGCCTTGCGCAGCTCGTCCTGCGCGAAGGCCCGGTCGTCTTCCAGCCGGTCCGTCCAGGCGGAGCCGCCGAGGACGGTTTTGCCCCGCCGGCGCAGCGCCTCGGCGAGGGCGCCGTGGCCGAGGGTGTCGTCGAAGACGGCGACCGACGCATCCTTGAGGTCGGAGCGCCAGCGGACACTCTTGTCGACGAAGCCGTCGGCGATATCGCGCTGCCCGGGGGCCTCGATATACATCCGGACCTGATGCCCCTCCTGCCGGATCCGCCAGGCCAGGGCGGAGCTGTAGCCGCTCCGCGAAACGAAGAGAAAATGCTCTCCTCTCATGGCAGGAGACCGGAAAAGAGCGTGGCGGGCACGTGTCGAGAGGATTTAAGGTTTTGGAAAGGGAATCGCGGCTTGGCGCGATGCGTCGCGGCTCGAAACGATCATCGGCGCGGGATCGTAGCATGAGGGCGGTCCTTTCGATCAAGCTTGCATCTTTCGATCACGGCGGACCGGCGCCGGGAACTTTGCGATCGAAAGAAGAGAAAAGAGAAGCGAAAGGAGGGTGCTCGGAGGCGTCGAGGAACGGCTTTTCGGAAACGGGAGCGGGCGCCGTCGCGCCCGCCGGGATCAGAGGATCTCGATGGAGGCGAAGATCCAGGGCCAGTAGAGGCGGGCTTCGGGGAGGGCGGGGAAGGGCTGGACCTCGTTGGCGGACCGGGTGCGCTGGTGGCGGGCGTTCTCCTGGAGGGCCGCCCGGGCCTGCTGAAAGAGGGGATCGTCGGCCAGGAGGGGGACCTCCACCACCCGCTCGAGCAGGTCCAGGGCGGCCTGCGGCTCTCGCTGTACGACCAGGGCCCGGGCCAGGTTCTGCTCGACGATGGTGGTGTAGAGCTTGTCGCCGGTTCTCCGGGCCCGGGGGAGGAGCTTTTCCAGCCGGGCGCGGCACTCGTCGTACTTTTCGCGGGCGAACAGGATGCCGGCCCGGTTGCTCTCGACGAGGATGGCCGCCGAGCAATCCCCGATCTGGGCCTCGGCCCTGTGGAAGAGCTCGTCGGCCGAGTCGAACCGGCTCTGGTCGGCATCGAGACAGCCGAGGTTGTTGAGCGGCACGTCGGCGCAGTCGCCACCCCGTTCGCGGAAGGCCTGCAGCGCTTTGGAGAGCCAGCGCCGGCTGCGGCCGGCCTCCTGGTTCCGGCGGAGGGAGACGCCGAGATTGTTCTGGGTGCAGGCCCGTTCCCGCGAGTTTTGGGGCCCTTCCGGCTCGTCCATCCCGGTCATCCCGGTCCTCTCGGTCCTCTCAGCCATGGCGAGGAGCCGCTGCGTCGCCTCCCGGGGCGAGGTGAACTGCGTGCACATCCTGTTCAACCGGGCGGTGGAGAGAGGATCGCTGCCGGCGGCGACCTGGGCGCGGGCATAGGTATGGCGGGCGGCGTCGGGCTCCCCGCAGATCAGGTAGAGGAGGGCCAGGTCGGCCAGCACCAGGGAGAGCTGCGCAGCGTCCCTCTCCGGGTGCAGAGTCGAGACGGCGGTGTTGAGAAAGCTCAGGGCCTGGTCATGAGCCCCGGTGTCGGGAATGACCGAGCCCGCGGCCCCGAGCTGGTGCAGCAGGCCGGCGTGGCCGGCCTTTAGCGCCCTCTCGGCGTACGGTCCGAAGCGGTCCAGGACGTCGCGATAGCGGCCGGCGTCGTTGAGGACCCGGGCCTGGGCCGCGCAGTCGTCCAGAATAGCCTTGTCGATTCCACTCGGGCGCCGGAAGGCGAGATTTGAGTTCACCCAAAGAGCATAACACTACGGCAGCGACCGGTAAAGTCGCAGGCGGGAGAAACCCGCGTCCTCGAAAGGGGCGCCGCGCGGCGCCCCTTTCGTCGAAGCCCCGAGCCAGGCCGCCTCAGCTCAGCACGAATTTGCGGTCCTTGTACTCCAGGACCGCGAACGAGCCCAGGTCGGCTCCCGGATGAGCCAGCCGGGCGAGAGCCTTGAAGAACACGTAGTTGATGCGCGAGTCGAGCGCCTCGCCCTGGACCAGGGAGCCCGAGGCCTTGAGGAGGCCGCGCTGGCGCTGGCGCATCTGGAGCGTGGCCTGCCGCGCGTCGAGCCCCTGGAAGGTGAGGCGCAAGGCGAGGAGCTGCTGGAGCGTGGCGGTGAAGGCGCGGACGTGGTTCCACTGTACGCGCAGCGTCCGCAAGAGGTTCGGGTCGAAGGAGTTCCAGGCCGGCGGGATCTTGCCCTGGCTGTCCAGCGGCAGGAGGTGTTTCGCCTCGTTGGAATGCTCGGCCAGCTCGCTCTCGAAGTGGGCGTTCACCGTCGGCCAGAGGACGAGCGGGAGGCCGTTGCCGGTATCGAGGGCGTTGAACGGCGCCGCAAGAAAGATGAAGTCGTTGAGGGCGCGGGCGAAGATCAGGCGGGCCCGCGGCGGATCGGCCTGGGCGATCAGGTCCAACTCGGCGGTGCCGAGCGGCAGGAGGGCGGTGAGCGCCAGCCGGCCGGAGGGGGCCGGGTCGCCGCTCAGCAGGCTCAGCCGTGTGGCGAGGGAGGGGGGGCCGGAGATCACGCCGAGACCGGCGAGGGCCTTGCCGAGGTCGTCCAGGTCCTTCGCCTTGACCGGGCGCTCTTCGGTCAGCTCCAGGGAGGCCTGGTGGTCGGCCTTGAGGTCTTCGAGGCCGGGGAGCCGGCCGACCTTCCCGACCACCGAGCCGGAGGCCAGGAAGGTCATGGTGCGGCTGCGGCCGAACACGGTGAGGGTGCCGGTCAGCGAGCTGACGGCGTTCAGGTTGACGTCGCCCTGGAGCGAGATCTCGGTCGTCCAGCTCTGGCGCAGGACCGCGGCGTGATTGATCGACAGGCCGGCGGCCGAGATGTTGAGGCTGCTGGTGACCTGCAGGCTGCCGCCTTCGGTCAGCACGCCGCTCTGGAGCTTCACGTCGTCGCTCTTGGCGGCGGCGAGGCGGAGGGCGTCGTCGAACCTCCCCAGCAGCATGTGGCGCAGGACGGCGGGCTGGGCACGCGGGTCGATGTCGAAGACGAGCAGGGCGTCGCTCTCCGCCGAGCGCTGGCGCTTCTGGGCCAGGGTAACGGCGATCTGGATGTCCGCCGCCTTCGCCAGGGCGGCGTTCAGCTTGTCGAGGGTCGCGCGGTATTTGCGGATGATGTCGGCGAGGGCGCCGCGCAGCTTGTCGATGTTCTGATCGATTTTCTGCAGCCACTCGTCGGCGAAGTCGGTGGCGGCTTCGGTGGCGATCTCCTTGAGCTGGGCGGCGAGATCGACGTCCTTGCCGACGGTCTTGAGCAGGCTCTCGGCTTCAGAAATGAATTTCTGGCCGCCGAGCAGGGCGTCGAGGGAGCCGGAGAGCTTCGCGGCGAACAGGCTGCGCACGGTGGGGAACGCCGCCGCTTTCGCTTCGGCCTGATCGACCAGGGCGGTGACCTTCGGCAGGAAGGTGTCGAGCACGGCCTTGGCGACGGTATCGACCCCCTGGATGCCGACGGTGGCGCCGACCTCCACGCCGATCTCGGTCTCGACCTTGCGGTTCTTGTGCAGCTCGACCCGGACTTTCGAGGGGTCGGGGGCGGCGCTCACCAGGAGGTCGAACAGGCCGGAAATCTGGTGCTGGAAGGTGACCGCGGCCTGGAGGCCGGTGGTGACCGTGAGGGCGTCGTCGAGATGGAGACCCCCGGCGTCGAAGTCGCCGACCTGGACGGAGCTCTGGGACCAGCGCAGGCTCCCCGCCAGGGAGAGGTTGCCTTCGGCCTGGAGGTGGACCCACTGGTTGGGGGTCCGCAGCCCGCCGGCCGCGGCCTGGGAGCGCAGGTCCTTGGGGTCGTCGATCTTGCCGGGGAGGGTGAAGTCGGTGAGGTCGGCGAGCAGGGCGTCGAGCACCGGCTCGGCGCGCGCATGGCGGTAATAGTTGTCGAGGGTGAAGCGGCCGCCGGCCTGGAAGCCGCCGGTGCCCGCGACCCCGCCCAGGTTGCCGGCGGCGTCGAGCTTGCCGGCGAGCGCCCCGGCGAGGCCGACGCGGATCACGACCTCGTCGCCGGCCTGGAACGAGATCCGGCCGTCCAGGGCGCTGCCGTCGTTGTCGGCCTCCACCGCGGCGGTCAGCTCGGCCGAGCCTTCGAGGGCGATGGCGCCGCCCGCGAGGTCGGCCGCTCCCTGGGTCTTGAGGGGGAGCTCGACCGGCGGTCGGTCGCCGACGTTGCCGATCGGGCCGAGGACCAGGTCCAGGAGGTCCTTGTATTTGTCGAACCGCTCTTCGAGGAATTCCCGGTCGATTCCCAGGGAGGAGAGGAGGGGCTCGACGACATCGTCGCCGCCCTGCCCCGCGAGGAAGCCGCGCAGGGTCTTGAGAGCCGCCTGGCGGCTTCCCAGGAGGTCGGTGAGGTCCTTGAGCAGGAGGAGGAGGTCGCGTTCGAGGACCGCCTGGAGAGGGCCGGCTTTCAAGATGTCCATGGGGGTTCTCCGGGGTTGTGAGCCTGGGGCGGCATTCTACCCCGGCCGGGGAGCGTGTACGATGTGCGGCCCCGCCAAGACCTCGATCCGGCCGCTGCGGCACCTCTTACTCCAGAGGAGTGGGTGAGGGGCGGGACGGACAGACAGGACCAGGAATCCATGAGCCAGGAAAAGGACTCGAAAACAGCCGCGGGCGACCCGGCCCCGAACGGCGCGGAAGGGATCGCCGATGGGATCGCCGACGGGATCGCGGTCGTCGCGATGGCCGGACGCTTTCCAGGGGCCTCGGATATCGAGGCCTTGTGGGAGGACCTCTGTGCCGGGGTCGAGTCCATCACCTTCTTCTCCCGGGAGGAGCTGGAGGCGGCCGGCGTGGATCCGGCCCTTCTCGACGACCCGCGCTATGTGCCAGCGCGCGCTGTCCTGGACGACATCGACCGCTTCGACGCGCCGTTCTTCGGCTTCGGAGCGCGCGACGCCGAGCTGATGGACCCCCAGCTCCGCCTCTTCCTGGAGACCTGCTGGGAGGTGATCGAGCGGGCGGGTTACGACACCGAGACCTGGCGCGGCTCGATCGGCGTGTTCGGCGGCATGGGGATGAGCGGCTACCTGCTGCACAACCTGCTCACCCATCCGCGCCTGATCGCCGAGGCCGGGGCGTTGCAGATCCGCATCCTCAACGACGCCAATTACCTGGTGGCGCAGGCGGCCTACCGGCTGAACCTGACCGGTCCGAGCCTGGCGGTGCAGACGGCGTGCTCGACGTCGCTGGTGGCGACCTGCGTGGCCTGCCAGAGCCTGTTGAACTATCAGTGCGACGCGGCGCTCGCGGGGGGCGTGCTGGTCTCGGTGCCGCAGCGGGTGGGCTACCTGGTGCAGAGCGGCGTCACCTCGCCGGACGGGCACTGCCGTGCCTTCGACGCCGCGGCGCAGGGGGCGGTCGAGGGGAGCGGCGTCGGCGTGGTGATGCTCAAGCGGCTCGCCGACGCGCTGGCGGACGGCGACCGCATCCACGCCGTCATCAAGGGTTTCGCCACCAACAACGACGGCTCCTCGAAGGCGAGCTTCACGGCGCCGGGCGTCGACGGCCAGGTCGAGGTCGTCGCCATGGCCCAGGCCCTCGCCGGGGTCGATCCGGCGACGGTCACCTACGTCGAGGCCCACGGCACCGGCACGCCTCTCGGCGATCCGATCGAGGTCGCGGCGCTCGCCGAGGTGTTCGGCGCCGCGACCGATCAGAAAGGTTTTTGCGCCCTCGGCTCGATCAAGACCAACATCGGCCATCTGGACGCCGCGGCCGGCATCGCCGGGCTGATCAAGACGGTGCTCGCGGCCGAGCGCGGGGTGATCCCGGCCAGCCTGAATTTCCAAGCGCCCAATCCGCAGATCGATTTCGCAAACAGCCCGTTCTATGTGAACGCCGAGACGCGGGCCTGGACGCCGCCGGCCGGTGTGCCCCGGCGGGCGGGCGTCAGCGCCTTCGCGCTCGGCGGCGCCAACGCGCACGTAGTCGTGGAAGAGCCGCCGGCGGTCGCGCCGGGTGACGCGGCGCCGGCATGGCAGCTCCTGGTGCTCTCGGCCCGCACCGAGGCGGCCCTGGAGGCGGCGACCGGCCGGCTGATCGATCACTTGAAAAATCATCCGGAGCTCGACGGGCCGGACGGCTCGGGCTTCGCCGACCTCGCCTTTACCCTGCAGGCCGGCCGCCGGGCCTTCCCGTACCGCCGGACGGTGGTCTGCCGCGGACGTGAGGATGCGATCGCGGCGCTTGAGCGGCGCGACCCGCGGCGGGTCCTGACCGGCTGGGCCGAGCCGCGCGAGGGGGTGGCGTTCCTGCTTTCGGGTCTCGGCAACCAGCACGCTGGGATGGCGCGCGGGCTCCATGAGCAGATCCCCGCCTTCGCCGCTCATCTCGACGAGGTGTCCGAGGCGCTGCGGCCCCACCTGGGGGAGGACGAGCGGCGAGCGCTGTTCAAAGGAGCGGAGGAAGCGGAAGGGGAGGGGCTCGATTTCCGCGCCCTGGTCGGGCGCTCCGGTCCGGGGGGCGAGGCGGGCCGGCTCGCGCGCACCGCCCTGGCCCAGCCGGCCCTGTTCGCGGTCGAGGTCGCCCTCGCCCGTCTGCTGATGGACTGGGGGCTGCGGCCCCAGGCCCTGCTGGGCTTCAGCCTGGGGGAGTACACCGCGGCCCACCTGGCCGGCGTGCTGGCGCTGCCGGACGCGGCGCGCCTGGTCGCCGGGCGGGCCCGGCTGATCGACGAGCTGCCGGCCGGAGCCATGCTGGCGGTGCCGCTGCCGGAAACGGACGTGAGAACGCGGCTGTCTCCCGACCTGTCGATCTCGGCGATCGCCGGTCCGGCGCTCACCATCGTCGCCGGTCCCGAGGCGGCGGTCGCGGCCCTGGAAGAAAACCTTTCCAAAGAGGGGCTGACCGTCCGCCGGCTGCAGACCACGCACGCCTTCCATTCCACCATGATGGAGCCGGCCGTGGCGCGCCTGCGCGAGCTGCTGCGCGGCGTCGAGCTGCGGGCGCCGGAAATCCCTTATCTCTCGAACGTCACCGGCACCTGGATCACGGCGGAGCAGGCGACCGATCCCG
>DATAHG010000485.1:0-1512 GCA_036263295.1 Thermoanaerobaculia bacterium
CGCCGCCTGCGCGCGCTCCCTCGCCGAGCTGCCCGCCCCGCACGCGGTCGTGGAGGTCGGGAGCTATTGCGGGCGTTCGACCGTGGTGCTGGGCAGCGTGGTCCAGGCGTTGCGCCCGGAAGCCCGCGTCCACGCCATCGATCCCCATCTCGGCCAGGTCGGCGCCGCGGACCAGGGGCTCCAGACCGGCCAGCCCACTCTGGAACGGCTCCAGGCCAACCTGAAGGCGAACGGCCTCACCGATCACGTCGAGGTGATCCGCCAGTGCTCCTATGAGGTGGAGTGGAGCGGACCGATCTCGTTTCTCCTGATCGACGGGCTGCACGACTACGGGAACGTCTCGCGCGATTTCCACTGCTTCGAAAAGTGGATCGTCCCCGGCGGACTGATCGCTTTCCACGATTACGCCGAGTATTATCCCGGAGTGCGCGCCTTCGTGGACGAGTTGCTCGCCACCGGCCGCTATGCGCGGGTCCACCTCGCGCGGAGCCTGATGGTCGTGCGCAAACGGCCGTCCGCCGCCGTCCGTCCGGCAGCAGCCCCGCGGCGGATCGAGACCGTCGTGCGAGGTCCCCGGCCGCTCGTCTCCTGCATCATGCCGACCTCCGACCGCCGCCCCTTCGTGCCGCTCGCGATCCGCCAGTTCCTGGGGCAGGACTGGCCCGATGCCGAGCTGATCGTGCTCGACGACGGCGACGACCGCGTGAGCGACCTGATCCCGGAAGATCCGCGCATCCGCTACGTGCCGCTCGACCGGAAGCTGACCATCGGAGCCAAGCGCAACCTGGCCTGCGATCTGACGCGCGGCGAGATCGTCCTGCACTGGGACGACGACGACTGGATGGAGGAGCGCCGCATCCGCTTCCAGGTCGAAAGCCTGCTCGAATCGGCGGCCGACCTCTGCGGCCTGCCGCGCCTCTATTTTCACGAGCCCGCATCCGGCCGCTCGTGGGAGTACAGTTGCCTGCGGCGCGACAAGATGTGGCTGGCCGGTGCCACCTTCTGCTACCGCAAGAGCCTCTGGCTGGGCAGCCCCTTCCCCGACACCAATGTGGGCGAAGACGTCCGCTTCCTGTGGAGCGACCGGCCGAAAAACCTGTTGCCCTTGCGGGATTCGAGCTTCTACGTGGCCCGCATCCACCCCGGCAACACCGGCTCGAAAATCGGCTCCGGCCGCGGCTGGCGCCCTCTGCCGGACGGCGTGGTCCCCGGTTTCCTGGGACAGGTCGCGCGGGGATGAACCTCTTCGATCTGCTCGGGGTCTCGGCCCGGCGGGCGCCGGAGAAAATCCTTCTGAAGGACGATCCCGAAGCCGGCCCGGGCCGCTCCTGGACCGCCGCCGCCCTGCTGGCCGCCGCCGAACGCCTGGCCGCCGGCCTCTTCGCCTGGGGCCTGCGCCCGGGAGACCGCGTCGCCTTCCTGCTCGGCAACCGGCCGGAGTTCATCCTCGGCTACCTGGCGGTGCTGCGGCTCGGCGCGGTGATGGTGCCGATCAACCTCGCCTATCGCCGC
>DATAHG010000486.1:0-1765 GCA_036263295.1 Thermoanaerobaculia bacterium
CGCCGCCCCCGGCCGCGCCTTCGTGGCGCCGCGGGATGCCGTGGAACAGGCCCTCGCGGCACTATGGGAAGAGGTGTTGGGGGTCGAGCGGGTCGGCGTGCGGGACAACTTCTTCGCCCTCGGCGGGCATTCGCTCCTCGCGGCCCGCCTGCTGTCGCGGATCCGCCGCGACCTGGACGTGGAGATCCCGCTCCGCACCCTGTTCGAGACCCCCGACCTCGAAGCCCTGGCCCGCGTGGTGCTCGCCGCCCGCCTGGAAGAGGTCGATCCCGGCGCGCTGTCCGCCCTTCTCGCCGAGCTCGAGAGCCTGTCGGACGAGGACGCCCTCGCCGGCCTCGACGACGTTGTCGGCGAGACCGCCTGAGCGGTTCCCTCACCTGGGAGAATCTGTTTTGCTGCAAATCACCCTTGTTTTGTTGCAGACCAACCCGCGCCAGGCACAGAGAAGGCTTTGCCAGGACCAGGGAAGGCTTCGCCGGGTACCGGGAAGAGTTTTTGGGGAACCCGACAGACTGCGCGGGTTGCAAAACAGCTTTCGCCAGTGGCAGAGCCTCCTTCTCCTGGTGCAAATCAGTGTTGTCCTGATGCGAATGGGCGCCTTTTTGCTGCAGAAAAACTCTTCCCGGTTGCCGGTGAGCTCATCTCTGGAGCCCGCATGACCGATTCGCCTTCCCAGAAAGCCTTTCCGGATGCCGGCGAGACCGACGAGCGTGCCGCCGCGCTCGAACGGATCTTCGCGCAGCAGCTCCAGGTGCTCTCACAACAGCTCCAGGTTCTCCAACGGTTGCGCGGAGCTGTCCAACAACCATCTCCGCCTGTCCGCGTAACCATTCCGGTTCCGGAAATCCCCGCGCGACCCGCCGTCGAGGTTTCCGCTGTCCCGGCAGAGCCTGTCGTCCCGCCCGCTCTCCCCGAAGAGGTCCCGGTCACCGAGGCCCAGCGCGCCCTCTGGATCGAGTCGCGCATGGACGAGGACGCCTGCCGCGCCTACAACGAGCCGATGGTGCTGCGCCTGCGCGGGCATTTCCACCGGCGCGCCATGGAGGCGGCCCTGCAGGCCGTGGTGGACCGCCACGCCGCCCTGCGTTCGACCCTGGCGGCCGACGGCTCGGCCTGGCGCATCGCCCCCGCCCTCGCCGCCCCGATCGACTGGACCGACCTCTCGCACCTGGACTCTTCCCGGCTCCAGGCGGCTTTCGCGGGCTGGCTGGACGCGCAGGCCGGCGGCAGGCTCGACCTGGAGCACGGGCCGCTGTTCCGCTGCGGCGTCGCCCGCCTGGGGGAGCAGGAGCACTGCCTGGCGCTCACCGTCCACCACATCGTGGTGGACGGCCACTCGGCCGGGGTGATCCTGCGCGAGCTGGGGCACGTCTACGAGGTCGAGACGGCCGGCGCGCCGCGCCGCCTGCCGCCGCCGGTGCCGTTCGCCGAGCAGGTGCGGCGCACGGCGGCGCGGGAGAAGGCGCTCGACCCGGCCTCCGAGGCGTACTGGCTGGCCAAGTTCGCCGATCCGGTGCCGCCGCTCGACCTGCCGGCCGACCACCCCCGGCCGCGCGTCGTCGGCTATGCCGGCGCGCGCCGCGCCACCGTCCTGCCGCCGGCCGCCCTGGAGGCCCTGCGCGCTCTCGGGTCGAGCCAGGGGGCCACCCTGTTCGTCACGCTGCTCGCCGCCTGGGGGGCGATGCTCCACCGGCTGGACGGCCACTCCGAGGTGGTGGTCGGCGTGCCGTCGAGCGATCCGTCGGCGACCGGTCCGATCGTCGGC
>DATAHG010000487.1:0-5162 GCA_036263295.1 Thermoanaerobaculia bacterium
CCCCGCTGGCGGTGGACGTTCACCCGGAAGCGCCAGGATCCGGCGCCGGACGCCACGCCGCCACTGTCGGCCTGCAGCTCGCGCCCCGGCGCCATGCGCAGGGAGAAGTCGCCGGAGCCGCGCTCCTCCAGGGTCCGCCGCACCCGCGGGCTGAGGTGGGACTTGAACAGCGCGGCGACCTCGTCGCCGTCGAGCGCCGGGGATTGGAGCGGGATCAGCCGGCCGTCGATCCGGAAGATCGGCGAGAGCCCCGCGATGACGAGCAGGTCGCTGGCGCCGGCCCGCACCATCTCGGCCAGCAGCCGGTCGAGGGGCTCGCCTTCGACCACCTCGGCCTGCGCGGGGACGTCCAGCGCCTCGCTCCAGCCGTCTCCCGGGACCGGGGTGCTCCCCTCCCCCGTGATTCCAGGGGCCTCGGGCTCGCCGCCGGGGGCGTCCTGATTCAGCTCGCGGACCAGCTCATCCAGATCGGGGTTGCTCAGTCGCTCGTTCATGCGCTCTAGCGTACGCAAGAGCGGCGCCTCTCGTCTGCCCTTCTCTTCAGATACGATCACGGGACTCGCCCCCGAGAGGGGCGTTTCCGACCTCAGACCAGGAGACCGTGATGGCGATACAGGTAGGCGACAAGATTCCGGAAGTGACTTTGATGACGATGGGGACCCACGGGCCGACGCCGGTCTCGACCGGCGACCTCTTCAAGGGCAAGAAGGCCGTGCTGTTCGGGGTGCCCGGGGCCTTCACCCCGACCTGCTCGGACGGCCACCTCCCCGGCTTCGTGAAGCGGGGCGACGACCTCCGCGCCAAGGGGGTGGACCTGGTCGCCTGCGTGGCGGTCAACGACGTGTTCGTGGTCCACGCCTGGGGCAACGCCCGCGGCGTCGGCGACCAGGTGATGATGCTCGCCGACGGCAACGGCGATTTTGCCAAGGCCATGGGGCAGGAGCTCGACGCCCGCGCCTTCCTGATGGGGATCCGCTCGCAGCGCTATGCCGCGATCGTCGAGGACGGCGTGCTCAAGGCGCTCTTCCAGGATCCGCCGCCGGAGGTCCGCAACAGCTCGGTCGAGTCGGTGCTGCAGGCGCTGTAGGCGGTCTACTCGCCGCCGCCGCGCTCCGGCGCCACCTGCAGGTTCTTGAACCGTTCGAGCACGACCTTGCCGGCCGGCAGGCCCCGCGGCTTGCGCACGTCCTCGCAGCGGCAGGTGTGGACCGACACCCGGCCGCCCTTGCGCGCCTTCGAATAGCCGGCGGCGAGGGCGGCGGCGTAGCGCTCGGTCTCGCGCGGCAGGCGGTCGAGGTTCTCCGGGTTGCGCACCACCACGTGGGAGCCCGGCTCGCCCGCCACGTGGAACCAGAAGTCGCGCGGCGACGCCAGCTTCAGGCTCAGGATGTCGTTGTCCTCGGCGGTCTTGCCGACCAGCACGGTCATGCCGTCCGGCGACACGAAGCGCCGGGCGATCGGACGGCCCTGCCAGAGGCCGTTCTCGGGGTCGGGAGGGGGCGGCGGGCCCTTGCGTTCGCTCATCGCGGCGGGATTCTAGCCTTCCCGGAAGCTTTCGGCCGACAGTCCCAGCTTGTGGAGCTTCTGCTGGAGGTTCTGGCGATGCAGGCCGAGCTGGCGGGCGGCGCGCGAGAGGTTGCCGCGGTGCTCGCGCAAGGCAGCGGCCAGCATGGCCTTTTCGAAGCGATCGATCATTTTTTCCTTGGCGGTCTGGAAGTCGTCGGCCGGATCCCAGGCCAGCAGGGCTGCGGCGCTCTCGCGCGGCAGGGCGATCTCGCCGGTCTTCCCCGACTCGATCCCCCGCACGTCGGCCGGCAGGTCTTCGAGCTGGACCACGCCGCCGCGGCAGAAGATCGCCGCCCGCTCGACGGCGTTGGCCAGCTCGCGGACGTTGCCCGGCCAACGGTAGTCCAACAACGCGCCCTCGGCCTCCCGCGACAGGGTGAGGCCGCCGCGTGCGGCCAGGAAGTGGCGGGCGAGGAGCAGGATGTCCTCCCCCCGTTTGCGCAGCGGCGGCAGGTGCAGGTCCACCACCCGCAGCCGGAAGAGGAGGTCCTCGCGGAACCGCCCCTCGGCCACCATGGCCTTGAGGTCGCGGTGGGTGGCGGCCAGCACGCGGACGTCCACCGGCACCGGGTCCCCTCCCCCCAGCGGCTCGACCACCCCCTCCTGCAGGACGCGCAGGAGCTTGGCCTGGGCGGCGAGCGCCATGTCCCCCACTTCGTCAAGGAAGAGGGTGCCGCCGTCCGCCTGGCGGAACTTGCCCGGGCGGTCGCGGTCGGCCCCGGTGAAGGCGCCGCGGCGGTGGCCGAACAGCTCGCTCTCGACCAGGGTGTCGGGGATCGCCGCGCAGTTGAGCGCCACGAAGGGGCCGTGCGTCCGCTCGCTCAACTCGTGGATGCGGCGCGCCACCAGCTCCTTGCCGGTGCCGGACTCGCCGACGATCAGCACGCTCGCCGAGGCGCGCGCCACGCGGTCCACGGCTTCGAGCACCGCCCGCATGCCGGGCGATTCGCCGACCAGCCGGCGGGCGCCGCCGAGCCGCCGCACCTCTTCCGCCAGCCAGGAGTTCTCGCGGCGCAGGCGCGCCGTCTCCAGGGTCCGCCGCACCACGAAGCGCAGCTCGTCGATCTCGTAGGGTTTCGACAGGTAGTCCGCCGCCCCGGCCTGGAGCGCCTCGATGGCGGTGCGCAGGGTGGCGTCGGCGGTCACCACCACGACCGGCGGCGGGGCCGGCAGGGCCACCAGGTGGCCGAGGGTGGTCATGCCGTCCATTTCCGGCATCCGCAGGTCCATCAGGACCAGATCGACGCCGTGGCGGGCCCGGCCCAGCACCTCCAGGCATTCGCGGCCGTCGCCGCACTCGATGAATTCGTAGGACTCGCCGCCCAGCGCCCGCACCACGCCGCGCCGGGCCACCGCCTCGTCGTCGCAGACCAGGATACGGGCCCGGCCCACCGTTCGATCCGTCATGTCGAGTAGCTCCGCACCCGCACCTGGAAGACGATGCGCTCGGGTTCGTTTTCGACGTCGATCCGGCCGCCCAGTTCCCGCACCCGCTGCGCCACGAGGGCCAGGCCGAGACCGGTGCCGCCGTCGGTGACGAACGGCTCGAACAGGCGGCGCGCCAGGCCCGGCGCGATCGCCGGCCCGCCGTTCTCGGTCGCGAACAGCACCTCCTCCCCCTCGCGCCGCAGGGCGATCCGCACGGTCGAGCCGGCCGGCGCGTGCTGCAGGGCATTGAGGATCAGGTTGAACAGCACGGTCTGCCAGGTGGCGCTGGTGCCGCCGACCCGGCCGACCTCGGCCACGGCGGCCGAATCGAGCTGGATGCCGCGCTGGCGCCCCTGGTGCCCGAGCACGTAGAGGGTGCTGTGCAGGAGGGCGGTGACCAGGACCCCCTCTCCGGCGGCGGGCAGGCGGGCGAAGTCGAGGATCTCCCGCGCCACCCCGTGCAGCCGGTCGATCTGCTCAACGATCAGCGAAAGGTCCTGCGCCTGCTCGCTTTCGGGGTCCGCCGCGGTCAGCTCCTCCCGCACCGTCTGGGCGAGGGCCTTCATGGACGAGAGCGGGTTCTTGAGCTCGTGGGCCAGGGAGGCCGCCACCATGCCGAGCAGGCTCAGGCGCTCGCGCTCGGACATCTGGCGCTCGACCGACAGCCGCGCCTCGGCCAGGCGGCGGATCTCCAGGACGGCCGCGAGCTGGCGCATGACGAGTTGGACCGCCTCGACCTCCCCCTCCTCGAAGCCGCTGCCGCTGGGGCTGGCCTCCAGCACCAGGACCGCCACCAGCTCGCCCGCGACGCGCAGGGGAAAGGCGGCCTGCAGGTTGGCGCGCTGGAGCAGCGAAGCGAGGCCGGCGGTGGGGGCGTCCAGACGGTTGAACGTCCGGTTGGCGGGATCGCCGAAGTGGCGCCAGAGCAGGCTGATCTCGCGCGGCGGCGGCGGCTCCGCCCCGCCCGGGGCCGCCGGCAGCAGGAAGCGGGCGCGGGTGGCGAGCCACTCCCCGATCTCCCGCGCGACGAGGTCGCGGGTCTCCTCTTCGGACAGGTCGAGGGACTGGATGCGCCGCGTCAGCTCCTCAATCTCCTCGGCCGTGATGTTCTGGCCGAGCAGGCGGCGGAGCCAGACGAAGCGGCGGGTCGCGAGGCGCTGGAGCGGGGTCACGATCAGGCCCGCGAGCAGCGCCACCAGCAGCCCCCAGGCCACGAACCGGCGGTAGATCCCGGTGCCGGTCACGCCGACCGCCGGGCCCGCCAGCATCACCAGCACGATCAAGGCGAAAAGGTTCACGAAGTGCCGGAGGCTGCGGTAGGAGAGCGACAGGCGCATCAGGTTGTAGCGCTGCACGAAGTAGAGGAAGGTGACCCCCGGCACCAGCCCCGAAGCCTCCGTCGCCAAGCGCCAGAGGCCCCGGCCGGCGGCGAGGCCCGCCTCGGCCTCCTCGGCCAGCAGCAGGGCTCCGAGCACCAGCAGGGCGATCATCAGGCCAAGCCCACCGAGCAGCCAGCGCAGGAACTGCGCCAGGCGGGCGTTCTCCACCTCGCGCAATGCCCGCACCAGCAGCCAGGTCGTCCCCGCCGACGCCACCACGGCGTGCAGCAGGACGAGGGCGTAGACCTCGCGCCCGGTGTCCACCAGGTGGACCCGGCCCTCCTGCCAGGCCTGCAGCGCCGCGGGGACGAACAGGAGGAGGGTCAGATAGCCCGGCAGCAGCCACCCCCAGCCGGGGCGCGGCGCGGCGCGCCCTTCTCTCCCCTCCCGGGGCGGGCGCTCCCCGCGCGGGCGGACCGGCGACGAGTCGTCCCTCAGGAGCCGCCAGACGCCGTGGGTGAGAAGCGGGAAGCTGAGCAGCCAGGCGTAGGCCCGGAACAGGTCGAAGCCGGTGGCGAGGCGCCTGCCCGGCAGTCCCGTGGGGAGGAGGATGCCCATCACGTCGTCGAGGAAGCAGCCGCCGTACCAGACCGTCAGGCAGACCACCAGGAGACGCATCGGCAGACCCGGCAGCACCGACCGGTGGCGGAACAGCTCCCGCATCAGGAACCCGTACAGCAGCGTTCCCGTCAAAAACAACAGGAGATGAGCGAAAAGCCCCAGGTCCTCGGCCATGGCGTTCTTCCGATCTTACTTCGTCTCAGTGCAGTCGCGGGACTGCACCTGGCG
>DATAHG010000488.1:0-7307 GCA_036263295.1 Thermoanaerobaculia bacterium
CTGGGTGCGCGGCCTGATGGACCGCTACGGCTCCATCGAGTATGCCCAGGACCTGGCCGGCGGCCTGGCCGGCGCCGCCCTGCACGAGCACGCGCTGGCCTATGGGGGGCTGCCGGCCTCGCGCGACCGGCTGTTCACCGAGGCGATGATCCCCTGGGTGCTGGAACGGGTTTCGTGAATACTCCCGGGAGCCGGGGCTGGATGATCTATGGAGCGACCGGCTACACCGGCCGGCTGCTCGTCACCGAGGCGGTCCGCCGCGGGCTCGCCCCGGTGCTCGCCGGCCGGGACGCGGCGCGGCTTGCGGAGCTCGCCCGGCCCCTCGGCCTCGAATCGCGCGCCGCGGGCCTCGGCGATCCGGGTGGCCTCGTCCGCGCCCTCGACGGGGTGGGGGTAGTCCTCAACGCCGCCGGCCCGTTCGCCGTCACCGCCCTTCCGCTGGCCGCCGCCTGCCTCGCCGGCGGCGCCCACTACCTCGACGTGACGGGCGAGATCCCGGTCTTCGCGGCGCTCCACGGCCGCGATGCGGAGGCGCGGGCGCGGGGCACCATGCTGATGCCCGGCGTCGGCTTCATCGTGGCCCCCTCGGACTGCCTGGCGGCCCACGTCGCCCGGCGGCTGCCTGGCGCGCGGCGGCTGCGGCTGGGGATCTCGGGCTCGCCGCTGGTGTCGCGCGGCTCGGCGCGCACGATGGCCGGGCTGATCAGCGCGGGGGTGCAGGTGCGCCGCGACGGGCGCCTGACCCTCCTCCCCTGGAGCGGCCTCGAACGCTCCTTCGACTACGGGCGCGGGCCGCGGCCGAGCCTCGCGGTGAGCTGGGCCGACGTCTACACCGCCGGCCTGACCACGGGCATCCCTGACGTCGAGGTCTATCTGGAGGTCCAGCCGTGGGAGCGGGCGCTCTTTCTGGGGAGCCGGCTTTTCGCCCCATGGCACCGGTCGCCGCTCGGGCAGTCCCTGTTGGAAGCCCAGATCCGGATGCTGCCGGAAGGCCCCACCGAGTCCGAGCGTGGGCGCCACCGGCGCGTCCTGGCGGCGGAGGCCGAGGACGGCGAGGGTCGACGGGCGTGCTCGCGGCTCCACACTCCCGAGGCGTACACCTTCACGGCGATGACCGCCGTGGAGGCTGTCGTGCGAGCGCTGCGGGGGGAGGCCCGCGCCGGCTTCCAGACGCCGGCCGGGGTCTTTGGCGCCGACTTCGTGCTGAGCTTCGCGGGCGTCGTGCGGGAAGACCTGGAGGGCTGAGCCGGCTTTAGCTCTGGCCGATCTCGCCGATTTCACCGAGCTCGTCGAGGAGCTGCCGGGCCTCTTGCAGGTCGCGGGTCGCGAACCCTTCGTGGAACCGGCCGTAGGCCTCGGCCACGGCCGGCCGCGCCTCCGCGGCGCGGCCCTGGCCGCGCAGCAGGCGTCCCAGGCTCACGGCGGCGCGCAGCTCCAGCGCGGGGGTGCCCTGCCGGCGGGCGATCTCCAGCGCCTGGCGGAACGCCGCTTCCGCGCCGTCCAGGTCGGGGATTCCGGAGAGCAGCTCGCCGCGCAGGCGGTACAGCTCCGCGTCGAAATAGACGTCGAGCTGGACCTGCGAGAGAGCCAGGGCCTCCTCGACCGTCGCCAGCCCCTCCTCGATCCGGCCGGTGCCGAGGTACGCCTCGACGAGATACGTCAGCCAGTAGGCCCGGGGGAGCTGGGTGCCGATCGCCTGGTGAATCGCCAGACCCTCCTGGATCTGCGCGATGCCGCGCTCGATGTCTTCGGATTTGCCGGCATGGCCAGCCTGGCCACGGTGCACCAGGGCCCAGCCGTGCCCGCACAGGGCGAGCGCCAGGAAGAACGGGTAGCGCTGCTCGCGGGAGAGCTCGACGAGACGTTCCGCCACCCGGTGGACCTCCTCGACCTCGCGCCTCTCGCGCAGCAGGAGCATCTCGAAGAAGAGGCTGGTGGCGAGGATGTAGGGCGAGGCGAGGCCCTCGACCATCCGCGCCGCCTCGTCCTTGTAGCGGACCGCCTCGTCCGGCTGGCCGCAGAACCACACGCACCAGTGGTGGTAGAAGCGGGGGAGGAGGCCGGCCTCGTCGCCGAACTTCTGCGCCAGCCCGGCCTGGAGATCGGGCCGGTAGGCCGCCATGGCCTCCTCCATGAAAGCCCGCGCCTCGGCGAAGTCGCCGTCGTAGTACCGGGTGATCCCCCGCGCCGAGAAGCCGATGAGGGCGTGCTCCGCGCCGTCCGTGCCCAGGCGGCCGAGCTCCTCCGACAGCTCGATCGAGGGCTGGCGATGGCCGCGCAGGAGATGGTAGACCCAGAGGCCGTAGAGCGAGGGCACCAGCCGCGGCGTATCGCCGAGCTGCTGGCAGAGCGCCTGGCTGCGGGCGGCGTTCTCCGCCACCTCGGTGGAGGCGTAGCCTTGAGTCGGCACCAGGGAGACCCCCATCAGGGAGCGTAGCGCCAGCTCCTGCTCCAAGGTCGTCGCCTGCGCCGCCTGCGACGGGGGCAGGTTCGCCAGCAGCTCGATCCCCTTCCGGCCGTGGCTCAGCGCCTCGGTGTAGGCCGAGCGCTGCGTGGCCCGCAGGGCGGCCTGCTGGAGGTAGACGAGGGCCTGCGGGATCAGCCCCGCCTTCTCGAAGTGGTGGGCCAGGATCTCCGGCTCGACCTCTTGGCCCTGGGAGACCTGCTCTTCGAGGGTGCGGGCGATCCGTTCGTGGATCTGCTGCCGCTGGCTGGTCAAGAGCAGGAGATAGGCGGCGTCCTGGATCAGGGCGTGCTTGAACACGTAGCGCCCGCGGGAGGCCACGCCGCGGCGGTGGATGAGCTCGGCCTGGAGCAGGTCCTCGAGCCCGCGGCGCAGCGCCAACTCCTCGATCTGGGAGACCGCCGCCAGCAGCTCGAAAGTGAAGACCCGGCCGATGACCGCGGCGAGCTGCGCCACCTGCTTGGCGTCCCCCAGCCGGTCCAGCCGCGCCAGGAGCGAGCCGTCGAGCGTCGAGGGGATGTCCGGCCGCTCGCCGCTCCAGCCGGTTTCGAGCACCGCCTTGGTCAGCTCCTCGACGAACAGCGGCACGCCGTCGGTCTTGGCGACGATCTGCTCGCGCATCCCGGGCGGCAGCTCCACCTTTTCGGCGAGGCGGTCGATCAGGGCCTCGGTCTCGCTGTCGGTCAGCCGGCTCAAGCTGATCTGCGTCACATGGCCGCGGTGCCGCCAGGGGGGCTGGAACTCGGGCCGGAACGTGCCCACGAGCATCAGGGGCAGGGCGGGGATCTCCTCCAGCAGCAGGTCGAGCAGCTCGAGAGTCGAGGGGTCGATCCAGTGGAGGTCCTCGATGATCAGGACCACCGGCTGGCTCTCGGCCATCTGTCCGAGGAGCGCCACCAGCGATTCGAGCGTCCGGCGGCGCTGCACCTCGGGATTGAGCAGGAGCGGCGCATAGCCCTCGGCCGGCACGGAGAGGAGCGAGGCGAGGAGAGGCACCGCCTCGGCGGGGGGGAGCCCATGGCGGCGCACCACCTCCGCGAGCGCCGCGAGCTTGCGCTCGGGGGACTCGCCGGCCACGCCGAGGACGGCGCGCTCCAGCAACTCGACGATGGGGAAGAGCGGCGAGCGCTGCGTGTAGGGGGACCCGTAGCCGACCAGCCAGGTCGCGGCCTCGCCCGCGAGCCCCTCGCGCAAAGCCCGCACCAGGCTCGACTTGCCGATGCCGGCCTCGCCGCTGATCATCACCGCCTGGCCGCTCGACGAGCGGGACAGCCGGAAGCGGTCGAAGAGGAGCTGGCGCTCCTGCTCGCGGCCGACCAGGTCGCGGAACACGGCGCTGTCCTCGCTCCGCGGGTCGGTGGCTTCGAGCACCCGGTAGACCGCGAGCGGCTCCTTGAAGCCGGGGAGTTGGACCGGCTCCTGGGCTTCGAGAGTGAAGCTGCGGGCGAGCAGCGGCCGGCTGGCGTCGCTCGCCACCACGCCGCCCACCGGAGCGGCGCTCTGCAGCCCCATGGCGAGGTCGAGCATGGAGCCGAGCTGGAGCTGCTCCGCCTTGCCCGGCCGGATCGTGACCACGGCCGGGCCGGTATGCACGGCGGCGCGCGCGGCGAGCTGGTGGCGGCCGCGGGGCCATGACAGGGCGGGCCGCGCGGCAAGCTCTCCGACCCGCGCCACGATCGCGCGCGCCGCCCGCACGGCGCGTTGGGCATCGTCCTCCTGCGCCTGCGGATAGCCGAAGTACATCCACAGGAGGTTGCCCTGTACGGCTCCCAGCCGGCCGCCGAGCGGCTCGACGGTCTCCCGCGCCAGCTCCTGGAAGGCGGTCATGGCGTCGGACAGCGCCTCGACGTCGAGGAAGTGGGTCTCTCCCGAGCCGGCGTCGACCTCCACCAGGCCCCAGCAGACCACGGTGAGCCGGCGGCGCTCCCCGGCGGACCAGCTCGCGCTGCTCGGCCCCGGTCCGGGGCGGGGGATCCGCTGGACGATGGTCGAAGGCTCGCGCTCCGCCACCGGGGGCGGGGCGCCGGCCGCGAGCGGGGAGAAGAAGGTGGCGAGCGCGCCGGCCACCTCGCGGGCGCTGCCCGGCCGCTGGAGAGGGTCCTTCTCGATCATCCGTCCGATCAGCCTGGACAGCTCCGGCGTCACGTCGGGGCGGAGATGGTGGAGCGGCTGCGGGCGGAAGCTCAGGACCCGGGCCAGCGACTCCTGCGAATTGCCGCCCTGGAAGGGCGGCTCACCCGTCAGGATCTCGTAGAGGAGCGCGCCGAGCGAGAAGAGATCGGAGCGGGCGCTGAGCTCGAGCCCCAGGACCTGCTCGGGCGACATGGCGTAGCAGGTGCCCACCACCGACCCCGGCTGGGACAGCGACATCTCCTGGCGGCCGGCGCCCTCCTCCGGGATCTCCTTGGCGAGGCCGAAATCGAGGATCTTGGCGCGCCCCGACGGGGTCACCATGACGTTGGTCGTCTTGAGGTCGCGGTGCAGGATGCCGTGCAGGTGGGCTTCGGCCAGCCCGTCGGCGATCTCGCCGCCGAGCTGCACGGCGCGTTGCGGGGAGAGGGGCCCCCCCTCGTCGATCACGTCGCGGAGCGTGCGGCCCTGGACGAGCTCCATGACGATCCAGTCGCCATCCTCGCGCTCCAGCAGGTCGTAGATGTGGACGATCGCCGGGTGGTTGATGCGGGCGGCGGCCCGCGCCTCGCGGCGCAGGCGCTCGCGGCCGTTCGCCACCGCCTCCGAGCGGATCCGCTTGACGGCGACCTCACGCCGCAGGCGCTCGTCCCAGGCGCGCCAGACCGCCCCCATCCCGCCGGCGCCGAGAGAGCTGACCAGGCGGTAAGGGCCGACCGTCTCGGTCTCGGGACCGCCGTACGGATGCTCTGGTTCCACAGTCAGGGAAGTCTAGCGCAAAAGGATAAGATCGAAGAAAAGAGCCGGGCCGGGGAGAGGGCCGGCGGGCTCAATCTGTGCATCCGTGCGGCGGGAGGGGGAGAGACCGAATGCCACGTCAATACAGCATGGGCGGCCGCGCCGCTTCGCAGCTACCGGGCGGCTCCGGAGGCCCCGGCGGCCCGGGTGGAGGCGGCAACCCGCTGCCGGCGCCGAAGTCGATGCGCGAGCGCTTCGGCGCCTTGCGCAACCTGCCGCCGTTCCTCAAGCTGATCTGGCGGACCAGCCCCGGCCTGACCGCGTCCACGCTGCTCTTGCGGCTCGTGCGGGCGCTCCTGCCGGTCCTCACCCTGTTCGTCGGCAAGCTGATCATCGACGAGGTCATCCGACTGGCGCAGACCGCCGGGCAGGTCACGAGCCTGAGCGCCTGGTGGGAGAGCGGCCAGCTCGTGCACCTGGCCTGGCTGCTCGCGGCCGAATTCGGGCTCGCGATCCTCTCTGACATCCTCGGCCGCGTCGTGTCGCTGGTGGATTCGCTGCTCTCCGAGCAGTTCGTCAACATCACCAGCGTGCAGCTCATGGAGCACGCCGCCACCCTCGACCTGGAAGACTTCGAGGACAGCGAGCTGCAAGACCGCCTGGAGCGCGCCCGCCGCCAGACCATGGGCCGCTCGGCCCTGATGAGCCAGCTCTTCGGCCAGGCGCAGGACATCGTGACCATCATCAGCTTCGCGGCCGGCCTGGTGGTCTACGCGCCCTGGCTGATCGCGCTGTTGCTCGTCGCCCTGGTGCCGGCCTTCCTCGGCGAGGCGCACTTCAACTCGCAGAGCTACTCCCTCAATTTCGCCCGCACGCCGGAGCGCCGCGAGCTCGACTATGTGCGCCAGACCGGCGCCAGTGTCGATACCGCCAAGGAAGTCAAGATTTTCGGGCTCAACGCCTTCCTGATCGATCGCTACCGGGTGCTCGCCGCCGCGATGTTTCAGGAAAACCGCCGGCTGGCGATCCGCCGCGCCGGCTGGGGCGGCGTGCTGACCGCCCTCGGCACGCTCGGTTATTACGTGGCCTACACCTTCCTGGCCTGGCGCACCCTGCGCGGCGACCTGAGCATCGGCGACCTCACCTTTCTGGCCGGCTCCTTCCGCCGGCTACGGAACCTCCTCGAAGGACTGCTGATCGGTTTCTCCCAGGTCGCGGGGCAGGCGCTCTATCTCGACGACCTGTTTTCGTTTTTCGAAATCCAGCCGGAGATCGTCTCGCCGGAGAACCCGCGGCCGTTCCCGGTGCCGGTCCGCCAGGGCTTTACCTTCGAGGATGTCGGCTTCCGCTATCCCGGCGCCGAGCGCTGGGCGGTGCGCCACCTGAGCTTCACGCTCAAGTCCGGCGAGGTGCTGGCCCTGGTGGGGGAGAATGGCGCCGGCAAGACCACCCTCGTCAAGCTGCTGGCCCGCCTCTACGATCCGGACGAGGGGCGCATCCTGCTCGACGGCCACGACCTGCGCGAGTACGGACTGGAAGAGTTGCGCGCCAACATCGGGGTGATCTTTCAGGATTTCGTGCGCTATCACCTGACCGCGGCCGAGAACATCGCGGTGGGGCGCATCGAGGCCCGGGAGGACCACGGGCGCATCGTCGCCGCGGCCGAGCGGAGCCTGGCCGACGAGGTGATCCAGAAGCTGCCGGAGGGTTACGATCAGATGATCGGCAAGCGCTTCCGCACCGGCGTGGACCTCTCCGGCGGCGAGTGGCAGAAGATCGCCATCGCCCGCGCCTACATGCGGGATGCCCAGCTCCTGATCCTCGACGAGCCGACCGCGGCGCTCGACGCCCGCTCGGAGTTCGAGGTCTTCCAGCGCTTCAAGGAGCTGAGCGAAGGGAAGACCGCGGTGCTGATCTCCCACCGCTTTTCCAGCGTGCGCATGGCCGACCGCATCCTGGTCCTCGCCGACGGGCA
>DATAHG010000489.1:0-5741 GCA_036263295.1 Thermoanaerobaculia bacterium
GGCGCCGGCGCCCTCTACGGCTACCGCGCCTGGGGTCCGAACTGGACCTACAACGCGAGCTGGACGCCCGGCAGCTCGCTCGGCTTCGTCTCGCACGTGGACACCAACGGCAACCGGTTCAACCCGAACAAGCTGCTGACCGACCCCTACGCCAAGGCGGTGACCGGCGAGCCGGCCCGAGTCCTCGGCGGCGACGGCAACTATCACTATTCGACCGCCATCCTCGGCGGCACCAGCACCTACGCCAACGTGGACAGCGCCGCGGCGATGCCCAAGTCCATCGTGATCAGCGACACCTCCTTCGACTGGACCGGCGACGTGCGCCCCGGCACCGACCTCAAGGACTCGATCGTCTATGAGGTCCACCTGCGCGGCTACACCAAGAACGACGCCACCCTCTCGACCACCCTCCGCGGCACCTACGACGGCTTCAAGGCCAAGGCGGCCTATCTGAAGAGCCTCGGGATCACCGCGGTCGAGCTGCTGCCGGTCCACGAGTACCCGCAGTACGACGACCCGGTCGGCGGCGCCACCGCCGACCGCCCCAACTACTGGGGCTACATGACCACCCAGTACTTCGCCCCGAACCGCGAATACCTCTGCCCGGACACCACCTCCTGCACCTACACCGGCGGCCAGCAGGTCGACGAGTTCAAGGAGATGGTCAAGGCGTTCCACGCCCAGGGCCTGGAGGTCTGGATGGACGTGGTCTTCAACCACACCTTCGAGGGCGGCGCCTGCGGCGGCAATGCGGTGCGCTACATCAACTTCCGCGGTCTCGACAACGCCAGCTACTACACCTTGGCTGATGACAAGACCTGCTACTGGGAGTCCACCGGCACCGGCAACAACCTCAACGCCAGCCGGGCCGCCGTGCGCCGGCTCATCCTCGACAGCCTGACCTACTGGATCGACAAGATGGGGGTGGACGGCTTCCGCTTCGACCTCGCCTACACCCTCGGCCGCGAAGGCAGCGACGGGCGGGTCTTCAACCCCAGCGCCACCACGCTGGTGCAGATCGCCCAGCTCGGCGCCACCAAGGACGTCGAGATGGTGGCCGAGGCCTGGGACACCGGCGGCTACGGCGTCGGCCAGTTCCCCGCCGGCTGGGCCGAGTGGAACGGCTTCTTCCGCGACAACCTCCGCAAGTGGCAGAAGGGGGACAACAGCCAGGCCGGCGGCCTCGGCTCGTCCATCGCCGGCTCCTGGAGCGGCTTCTCGACCCCGTCGGAAAGCGTCAACTTCGTGACCGCCCACGACGGGTTCACGATGAACGATCTGGTCTCCTACAACACCAAGCAGAACGGCACGGGCGCCTGCAACCCCACGGGGGCGGACGCCAGCAGCGGCAGCGACACCAACGACAGTTGGGACTCCGGCGGCGACGAGGTCCTGCGGCGGCGGCAGATCCGCAACTTCGCCTCCCACCTGCTGCTCGATCACGGCGTGCCGATGATCCTGGCCGGCGACGAGGGGCGCCAGACCCAGAACGGCAACAACAACGGCTACATGGCGGACAACTCCTGCGGCTGGATCAACTGGACCACCCAGGCGGCCAACGCCAAGACGGTCAATTACTTCTCCCGCCTGGCCGCCTTCCGCAAGGCCCACCCCGGCCTGCGCCGGACGACTACCGTCTCCGGCACCGACCATGACAGCGACGGCTACAAGGACCTCGCCTGGCACGGCACCACGCCCGACACGCCGGACTGGTCCTCGACCTCGCACGCCCTCGCCTTCCTGCTCGACGGCTCGTCGTCCGAGACCGGCGGCCCGGCCGACGCCCCCGACCTCTACGTAGCCTACAACGCCTACTGGGGGAACCTCAACTTCACCCTGCCGACCGCCCCCAACGGCAAGTGCTGGTGGCTGGTCGCCGACACCGCCGACTGGGCCGAGGGGACCGGCAACATCTATTACGACCCGGCGGTCACGGTCTGGAACAGCCAGCCGCTGCCCAAGATCACCGGCACCACCTACGGCGTCCAGGCCCGCTCGACCCTGGTCCTGGCGGCCCGCACCTGCACCGCCACCGAGGCGCTCAAGGTGGACTTCACGGTCAACGGCTTCGTCACCAGCGTCGGGCAGGACATGTATGTGGTCGGCAGCGCCCCCGAGCTCGGCGGCTGGGACGTCACCAAGGCGGTGAAGCTCAACTGGGTGGACAGCGACACCTGGAGCGGCCCGGTCTTCTTCTCGACCAGCAAGGGGGCGGCGATCGAGTACAAGTACATCGTTCGCCAGGGCGGCACCACGACCTGGGAGTCGGGGGCCAACCGCACCTACACGGTTCCCACCACCGGCACCGGCAGCCGGAACGAGAACTGGCGTCCCTGAAGAGGTCTCCGGGGGGGCGGGCGGCGTTGCGCCGTCCGGCCCGTGTCGTTCCCACGCACCGGCCCAGGGTTGAAACCCTGGGCTAAGCGCCCGCGCCCGTAAAGGGCGCTTTTTTTTGAGACGATCAGCCCAAGCTCATGCCGCCTATGGGCTGGCCCGCCTTGGCGGAGAGCGCCCTTCATGGGCGCTGGAGCTTAGCCCAGGGTTTCAACCCTGGGCGCCACCGCCCGCGCTCACGGCTTCAACGTGAGCGCCCCCCCGTCCCGCGCACCCATCCGGCGGACACCATACAGGGTGGAAAGTAGAGGGTCCGTTATGAAATTGACGCAAGAGCAGCTCGACAGCTACGAGCGGGACGGGTTCCTGCTCCTCCCCTCCTGCTTCTCGCAGCAGGAAGTGGACATCATGAACTCCGAGCTTCCCGGCATCTTCGCCGAGGAATCGGAGCGGCGGGTGGTGGAGAAGAGCGGGGCCGCGGTGCGGTCGGTCTACGGGACCCACGCCCACAACGAGGTCTTCCGCCGCCTGGCCAGTCACCCGCGGCTGGTCGAGCCGGCCGAGCAGATCCTGGGCGACGGGGTCTATGTCTACCAGTTCAAGATCAACGCCAAGGTGGCCTTCGCCGGCGACGTCTGGGAGTGGCACCAGGACTTCATCTTCTGGCACAACGAGGACGGCCTGCCGGATCCGAAGGCGGTCACCATCAGCGTCTTCCTCGACGACGTGACCGAGTTCAACGGGCCGCTGATCTTCATCCCCGGCACCCACAAGCTGGGGATCGTCGATTCGCTCCACGACGAGGAGGTCCCGGCGGAGTACCAGGACAGCCCGGACTGGATCTCGAACCTGACCGCCGACCTCAAGTACACGGTCAGCCAGCGGGCGATCGCCAACCAGGTCCGGAAGAGCGGCATGGTGGCTCCCAAGGGGCCGGCCGGATCGGTCCTGTTCTTCCACCCGAACGTGATTCACGCCTCGGTCTCGAACATCTCGCCGTTCGACCGCAAGATCGCGCTGGTGAGCTATTGCGACGTGAAGAACCGCCCGCAGGTCCACGAGAAGTCGCGCCCCGAGTTCCTGGCAAGCCGGAACTTCGCGCCGATTCAGACGGTCGGCGATGACGCGTTGCTGGCGGCCAGAGCCTAGGACCGGGACGGCGCGGCTTGCGGCAACGCGGCTGGGAGCGCCGGCGTCCCGCCGGCAATCTAATTTCATATGCCGGCAAGATGCCGGCGCTCCCAGCCGCGTTGTCGCCTTCGATCGGCGGTTTCTAACAACCGCATCCTGCCTTATGCTCCGCTGATCCGGAGAGGCCCCGGGAAGGACGCTGGCCGGCACCTCTCTGTTCGAGGACCTTTTCGAGGAGAGGACCGCGTGATCCAAGACTTCTGGCAAGACATCAAATATGGCGCCCGCCGCCTGGCGGGGAGCCCGGGATTCACCGCGGTCGCCCTGCTGACTCTGGCCCTGGGCATCGGCGCCATCAGCGCGATCTTCACCCTGGTGAACGCGGTGCTGCTGGGCGGCCTGCCGTATCCCCACCCGGAGCGACTGGTCCAGCTCAACGGCCAGATGGAGCGCAACAACGACGTGGGCTTCTGGCCGCTCGGCTATCTCGACCTGCAGGAGCTGCAGAAGAACGAGATGTACGACAGCCTCGCGGCGGTCACCAACCCGCGCTCCTTCAACCTCGAGGCCGACGAGCAGGTCGAGCACATCACCGGCGAGATGGTGTCGCCGCCCTATTTCCGGGTCTTCGGGGTGGGGACTCAGCTCGGCCGCACCTTCGAGCCGGCCGAGGACCAGCCGCCCAGCTCGGCGCACGTCGTGGTGCTCTCGAACGACCTCTGGAGGCGGCGCTTCGGCGGCGACCCCCAGATCGTCGGCAAGACCATCCGCCTGAGCGAGCAGCCGTACCAGGTGATCGGCGTGATGAAGCCGGGCTTTCGGGGGCTGACCGACGAGGCGCAGCTCTGGCTCCCCCTCGGGCTCGCCCACTCGATCTACGGCGCCCACTACACCGAGATGCGGCAGTGGCGCTGGCTCACCGGGGTCGGCCGGCTGAAGGCGGGGATCTCCCCGGAGCAGGCCGAGAAGGGCATGGAGGCGGCCTCGCTCGCCCTGGAGCGGCAGTTCCCGGTGGAAAATGAAGGCTTCCGCGTCCTGGCGACGCCGCTCTTCGACTCCTACTTCGGCGACCTCCAGCCCAAGCTGCTGGCCCTGCTGGCGGCCTCCGCCCTGGTCCTCCTGATCGCCTGCACCAACGTCGCGAACCTCCTGCTCGCCCGGGCCTCGGCCCGCAGCCGCGAGATGTCGCTGCGCTCGGCGCTCGGCGCCGGGGGCTTCCGCCTGATCCGGCAGCTCATGACCGAGAGCCTGCTGCTGGCGGTGGTCGGGAGCCTCCTCGGGCTTCTGGTGGCGAGCTGGTTCTCCAGCCTGCTGATCGCCAAGAGCGGCATGGCTCTCGCGAGCTTCCTCGACTTCGACGTGGACGCCAAGGTCATCCTGGTCACCTTCGGGATCTCGGTGGTCTCGGGCCTCCTCTTCGGCCTGGTGCCGGCGTTCCTCGCGGCGCGGGTCAACCTCCAGGAGGGCCTCAAGGAGGGCTCGCAGTCGGCCGGCCTCGGCTCGGGCCGGCGGCGCTTCCAGAGCGGCCTGGTGGTGGCCGAGGTGGCGCTGGCCCTCTCGTTGCTCGCGGGCGCCGGCCTGATGATCAAGGGGCTCCGCCAGTTCCTCGGCACCGACCTCGGGTTCGAGCCGAAGAACCTGCTGACCCTGCGGCTCGACCTCACCGCCGACCGCTACAAGGACAACGAGCGGGTCTATGGCCTGCTGCGGGATACCTTGCAGCGGGTCAAGGCGGTGGCCGGCGTCGAGAGCGTCGCGATGGAGGGGCCGGGTTTCCCGACCGGCGGGTTCTACGGCGTCCACCTGGTGCAGGAGGGCAAGCCGGAAGCCCCGCCGGTGATCGGCGTCCGCCACCACGTCAGCCCCGGCTACTTCCAGACCCTGAAGGTGCCGCTGCTCGCCGGGCGGGACTTCACCCCGGAGGACATCGAGGGCGGCCAGCGCGTGCTGGTGGTCAGCAAGGCCCTGGCGGACCGCCACTTCCCGGGGGAAAACCCGATCGGCAAGCTGCTTAAGGGGCCGCAACCGGGGGATCCGGTCCTCACCGTGGTCGGCATGGTGGCCAACATGCGCCACACCGGCCTGACCACCCAGGAGTCGCTGGACCCGGACGTCTATGTCCCGGCCTACCAGTCGCCGCCGCGCAGCCCTTCGCTGGTGACGATCCTGGTGCGGACCTCGGTGCCGCCGGATACGGTGGTGGCGCCGGTCCAGTCCGCCATCAAGCAGGCCGCTCCGGACCTGCCGTCCTACGACGTCGCGACCATGACCCAACT
>DATAHG010000490.1:0-3398 GCA_036263295.1 Thermoanaerobaculia bacterium
ACGTCGCCGATCTCGTCGTCGTTGACCCCGAGGCTCGCGGTCATGGTCAGGGTGGTGAAGACCCCGGCGGCCGACAGTCGATCGATCGCGGCCTGCTTGATGCGGCGCAGGTCGGCCCCGCGGTGGTGGCGGTGGGTCTCCAGCCGGAAGCCGTCGAATTGCAGGTAGATCTCGATCTGGCGGCGGTGGCGCTCCAGGTAGGCGAGCAGGCGGTCGTCCTGCGCCACGGCGATGCCGTTGGTGTTGATCAGGATGCGGCCGATCGGCCGCTCCAGGCAGGCGTCCAGGAGGTCCAGGAGACCGGGATGGAGGGTCGGCTCGCCGCCCGACAGCATGAGGACGTCGAGGCGCCCCTCCTCGCGCGAGATCCGGGTGTCGATACTCGCCAGGATCTCCGCGACCGGCACGGTGCCGGAGAGCTCCGGCGAGCTGGCAGCGAAGCAGTTGGGGCAGCAGAGATTGCAGCTCCGCTCGATATCCTCGAGCAGGATGCAGGTGTGCTGGGTCTGCATCTCGCCGAGACCGCGCAGGTACGCCTGGGGGACCGGATCGAAGTTGCCGGGAGAGTCCGCCTCGTGGCGCTTGGTCGGCGCGGTCCACTCCTCCAGGTAGCGCAGGATCTCGGCCGACTCGTCGTAGAAGGTGCGGACCCGCCCATGCTCCGGGCAGCCGCGCACCAGCCAGACCCGGCCGTCCTCTTCCGCCAGATAGCCGGACAGGCGGCGCACCTCGGCGAGCGGCCGGTCCGGCGCCTCGACGTGGCAGTGCGGGCACCAGGCCGAGACGTAGCGGAGGATGCGGTCCCCGCGCAAAGGCATTCCAGGCATGCGAGCCTCCTCCGGCCTCAGTGGGCACCGGACATGGCGTACAGACAGAAGGCGCCGCCCGCCAGGATGGAAAGCACGATGTACCAGACGAAGCCGAACAGCAGGACCCGGCCCATCCGTCGATGCCGGGGGAAGAACAGCATGCCCAGCCCGACGCCCACCTGGGCCAGCAGGAGGAACGGCAAGGCGATCGGCACGAGCCGGGAGGGGTGCCACCATTGCGGGGCGTTGCCCAGCTGGCTCGTGCCGGCCCAGACGGAGAGCGCGGTCAACGCGATGTCCCCCAGCCCGACCAGGAAGGACAATCCCAGGACACCACCGGGCTCCGGCCGCCGGTCCTCCGTCCATCGCTGGATCGCCGCGTCGATCTCTTCGCCGCTGTATCCCTCGGACAGCATCTGCTGGCGCAGCGCCTCCACGCTGTAGCGGTCCCCATGCAGGCGCAGATAGGCCAGCAACTTCTCGGCACGTTCATCCGACATCGGCGGTCTCCAGGGCCGGCGGCCGGCCCAGGTCAGGGCGGCGCTGCCGCCGGTACAGCCAGGCGCCGGCCAGCAGCAGCGTCGACGGGATCAGGAAGAGCTGGGAGCCGGTCAGCCCCAGGGCGACCACGGGGTTGGCGCGGGCGAACTCGACCGCGAACCGGAACAGCGCATAGCCCAGAAGGTAGAGCTTGAAGAGATCCCCCCGCTCCATCCCGGGCCGGCCGCGCAGCCGCAGGAGGACCACGAAGGCCAGGGCGTGGAAGGCGATCTCATAGGCGTAGGACGGGTGCAGGGGCACCCCGACCCAGGCGGCCGGCAGCCCGGGGACCGGCTCGCGCACCACCACTCCCCAGGGGAGGCCGGTGGGGCGCCCCGGCGGCTCGGTCAGCAGGCAGCCGACGCGGCCGATCGCGAGGCCGAGCGCCACCCCCGGCGCGAACACGTCGCCGGTGCTCGCCCGGTAGCCGACCAGCCGCTTGGCGAGATGGACCCCGAAGTAGGCGCCGGCCAGCCCGCCGAGCACGCTCTGGCCGCCGCGCAGGAGCAGGCCCTGGAGGGACGGCTCCGGGTCGAATTGGAGGTAGCGGCCGAGCACGGCCAGCCGGGCGGCCACGGCGCCGCACAGCAGTCCCCCCAGGAGCACCGCGAACAGGCGGTCGTCCATCACCCCACGGCGGCGCGCCTCGGTCACGAAGACGAGGACGGCGGCGCTGGTGCCGAGCAGCACGAAAAGGCCGTGGATCCCGGTAGGCAAGGCGTCGGCTCCATAGGGAGAGGTCTGGGCCATCATATCAGCCCGCTGGCCGCCGGCTCCGAAAATCGGTATCGTCCTGGCCATCATGAAATGGCGCCCTCTGCTTGAAGGAAGTCTCGCCGCCCAGGCCCGCGAAGCCATCGAAGAAGCGGCGGCGGCGGTCACCTCGCCCTCCGGCTGGATACCGGAGAGGCTCGACGACACCACCCGGGTCACCTGGCGGGCCGGCATCGCGGCTGGCGCCGCCGGCAAGGCCCTGTTCTTCGCCTACCTCGCCCTCGACCGCGAGCGCGGGGGGACCCCCGGCGGGCCAAGAGGGGAGGCCGCCGGGGCGGCGGATCCGTCCGAGACCGCCCTCGAGTTGCTCGATCAAGCCAGCGAGGCCCTGGCCGAGGTCCCCATGGGCGAGGGTCTCTTCACCGGCTTCCCCGGCATCGCCTGGCTCAACGACCACCTGCGGGGGCGGATCTACGAGGCGGACGGCGACGACGCCAACCGCGAGATCGACGAGGCCCTGATCGAGCTGCTCTCGAACCCGCGCCCGCGGGCCGAGTACGACCTCATCAACGGGCTGGTCGGGATCGGCGCCTACGCCCTGGAAGGGCTCCCCCGCCCCACCGCGGCGCGCTGCCTGGAGCTGGCGATCGAGCGTCTGGAGGAGAGGGCCGAGCACGGCCCCGAAGGCATCGCTTTCTTCAACCCGGCGGAGTCGCTCTCCCCCTATCAGGCCGAGGCCTACACGAAGGGGCTCTACAACCTCGGCGCCTCGCACGGCCTGGCCGGCGCCGTGGCCATGCTCGGCGGCGCCTGCCGGGCCGGGGTCGCCGAGGAGCGCGCCCGTCCGCTGCTCGAAGGGGCCATGGCCTGGCTGCGCAACCACCAGCACTCGCCCGCGGAGGGCTTCTGCTTCCCCCACTTCTTCCACCCCGAGACCCCGCCGGCGCCCTGCCGGCTCGCCTGGTGCTACGGCGATCCCGGGATGGCCGCCACCCTGCTCGCCGCCGCCCGCGGCGCCGGAGTGGAGGACTGGGAAAGGATGGGCCTGGAGGCGGCCCTGTCGGCGGCGGAACGCTCGGAGGAGCGCTCCCGCATCCGCGACGCCGGCCTCTGCCATGGCGCCGCCGGCATCGCCCATCTTTTCAATCGGGTGTATCAGGCGACCGGGGAGGAGAAGCTCGCCGACGCGGCGCGCTTCTGGTACGGCTGGGCCCTGCGCTTCCGGCAGCCCGGCGAGGGGGTCGCCGGCTACCGCTCCTGGACCACCGACAGCGACGGGAACGAGGGCTGGCGGAGCGACCCCGGCTTCCTCGAAGGCGCCGCCGGGATCGGGCT
>DATAHG010000491.1:0-3019 GCA_036263295.1 Thermoanaerobaculia bacterium
ATCTGGCGGGCGAGCGGCAGGGCTTCGGCCGGGGTCAGGGGGCCGGCGCGCTCGATGCGGTCCGCCAGGGTCTCGCCGGCCAGCCGCTCCATGGTGAGGAAGGCGCGGGGCGAGCCCTCCTCGGCCGGCTGGACCAGGTCGAAGGTGCGGCAGACGTTGGGATGGGTGACCCGGTGGGCGAGCTGGATCTCGCGCCGGAACCGCCGCAGGACCGCCTCGTCACCGGCCAGGGCGGGGCGCAGAACCTTGACCGCGACGCTCTCGTCGAGCTCCAGGTCCTGGGCGCCATAGACCTCGCCGACCGCGCCTTCGCCGAGAAAGGCTTCGATCCGGTATCGGCCCGCCAGGATGCTGCCGGGCGCCAGGCTCCCGCCATCCGTTTGAGTCATGGATGAAACGATTGTACCCCGGCCCGATACAATAAAGGGGCCGGTTTCCCGAACGGTTTCCCGAAAAGGAGCGCGCGCATGCGCAAGCCCGCCGCCGTCCCCGTGGTCCTGATCCTGGTCTGGTCCCTCGCCTGCGCCAAGGAGGAGAGGATGGCGAGCGAGCCCCTGGCCCCGCAAGACACCGCGGCCGTCGCCAGCCAGGCGGAGCCGCGGACCTCCGTCGAGGCCGCCGCCCCGGCGCCGCCAGCCAGGCTCGCGGTCCCGGCGGCCGAGTCCCGCAAGCTGATCCGCACCGTCGATCTGCAGGTTCGGGTGCGTTCGAGCGAAGCGGCGGCGCGCCAGGTCCAGGCCCTCACCGCCAAGGTCGGCGGCTACGTCTCGGAGATGAACGCGCAACGGCTGGACGACGGCCTGCTGTACTACCAGATCTCCCTGCGGGTCCCGGCGGCGCGCCTCGACGAGACCCTGGCGGCGATCCGCAAGCTGGCCGACGAGGTCGAGGGGGAGCACCAGAGGGTCGAGGACGTGACCGACCGCTTCGTCGATCTGGAGGCGCGGCTGCGCACGCTCCAGGCCACCGAGCGCGAGCTGCTGGCCCTCCTGGCCGAATCGCGCCAGCGCCAGAGCGGCGCCGAGGACATCATGGCGATCTACCGCCAGCTCACCGACATCCGCACCCAGATCGAGCAGATCCAGGGGGAGCGCGACGCCCTCGGCAAGATGGTCAGCCTGTCCACCATCAACCTCCGGCTCACCCCGACCGAGGCGGCCCGGCCGCTGATCGGTGACGGCTGGCAGCCGGGGGACACGGCGCGCGGCAGCGTGCGCATCCTCCTGGCCCTGCTGCGGGGGATCGGAGATTTCCTCATCTTCGCGGCGATCGTGCTGCTGCCGCTGGGACTGCTGTTCTGGCTGATCTACCGGGTCTTCCTGCGGGAACGCTGGCGGGCCCGGCGGGAGAGGCGGGCGGCGAGCCGCGCGGCGCCTCCCCCGATCGGGTGAGCCTCAGACCTCGGCCCAGCGCCGCAGCAGGTTGTGGTACACGCCGGTGAGCTGCACCGACGACGGGTGATCGGGGACCTCACGGCTGATCCGCTGGATCGCCGAGTCCAGATCGAACAGCAGGGTGCGCTCGGCGTCGTCGCGCACCATGCTCTGGATCCAGAAGAACGAGCAGATCCGCGAGCCCCGGGTCACCGGGCGGACGTGGTGCAGGCTGGTGGAGGGGTAGAGCACCAGATGGCCGGCGTGCAGCTTGACGCTGTGGACGCCGTAGGTGTCCTCGACCACCAGCTCGCCGCCGTCGTACTCGTCCGGCCCGCTGAGGAAGAGGGTGGCCGAGAGGTCGGTGCGGATGCGGTGGCCGGTGCCCGCCACCTGGCGGATGGCGTTGTCCACGTGGGTCCCGAAGGACTGCCCGCCGTCGTAGCGGTTGAACAGGGGCGGGAAGACCTGCAGCGGCAGGGCGGCGCTGATGAACAGCGGGTTGCGCTGCAGCCCGCCGAGCACCATCCGGCCGACCTCGCGGGCCGCCGGGCTGTCCTCGGGCAGTTGCAGGTTGTCCTTGGCGCGCGAAGACTGGTGGCCGGCGGTGACCCGGCCGTCGATCCAGTCGGCCTCGTCCAGCAACTGGCGGGCTTGCGCCACCTCCTCCGGCGTCAGCAAGTGTTCGATGTGCAGCAGCATGGGAGATCCTCCAGGTTCCGGCTCAGAAATCGATGCCCGAGGTGAGGGTGATCGAGCGCCCGGCGCCCGGGATGAAGTGGCCGCCGCCGACGCGGTCGATGTAGCGCTTGTCGGCGACGTTGCTGACGTTGAGCCGCAGGGTGAGATGGTCGCTCACCTCGTACGAGCTCATCAGGTCGAAGAGCAGGTAGTCCGGGGCGATGCGGGTGGCGGTGTTGTTGTTGTAGCGGTCGCCGACGTACTGGGCGCCGCCGCCGACCTCGAAGCCGCGGCGCAGGCGGTAGGTCGTCCAGATGCTGGCCGAGTGCTCCGGGGTGTTGGCGAGGGGGTTGCCGACCTCGGCCGGGGTGTTCGACTTGACCACCTCGCTGTCGAGGTACGTGTAGCCGAAGAAGGCGGACCAGCGGCGGGTGATCTGGCCGGAGGCGCCCACCTCGAAGCCGCGGATGCGCTGCTCGCCCTGGAGGACGGTGAGCGGATCGCCGGGCAGGACGCCGGGGGTGCGGGCGTTGGTCTTTTCGGTCTGGAAGACCGCGCCGCTCAGGGAGAGGCGGGCGCCGAGGAGGTCCCACTTCGTGCCCAGCTCGGAGCCGCGGCTCTTCTCGGGCTCCAGGTCCGCCGTGCTGGCGGTCAGGCTGAGGCCGGTGACGCCGTCCGCCGACGGGTTGAACGAGGTGCCGTAGGAGACGTAGTAGGTGCCGTTCGGGCGCGGCTTGAAGACCACGCCGCCGCGCCAGGAGAGCATCCGGTCGGTGCGCTCGAAGTCGGTCGCCACGCCGTCCACCGCGACCGAGCGGTATTCGATGTTGAAGTGATCCCAGCGCAGCCCGCCGGTCGCCTGCCAGCGGTCGTTGATCCGCAGCGTGTCGGAGGCGTAGAGGGCGGCGGTGTCGGCGGTGCTCTCGGTGCGGGCGCCGGTCCGCGTGATCGGCCCGGTGTAGGGG
>DATAHG010000492.1:0-3216 GCA_036263295.1 Thermoanaerobaculia bacterium
AGCTTTCCATTCGGTGTGAGCGGCAATGCATCGATCACGCCGATCGCCGCCGGCACCAGGTGGGACGGCAGCTTCTTCTGCAGCGCGATCCGCAACACCTCGGGCAGGGCCTCTCGCGGAGTCCCCGGGAGCGGCACCACAAAAGCGATCAATCGGCGATCGCCGTCCTCCTCCTGCGCCACGGCCGCCGCCTCGGCCACCCCGGGCTCGGCGCCGAGCGCCGCCTCCACCTCTCCCGGCTCGATGCGAAACCCGCGGATCTTGAGCTGGCCGTCCCGCCGTCCCAGGAACTCGACCTCGCCTTGCGAAAGCCAGCGCGCCAGGTCGCCGGTCGCGTACAGCCGCCCCCCCGGCTCTCCCAGCGGATCGGGCACGAAGCGCTCGGCCGTCAGGTCCGGCCGTTCCAGATATCCCTGCGCCAAGCCGTCCCCGCCCACGAACAGCTCGCCCTCGGCTCCCACGGGCACCGGCTCGCGATCTGCGTCCAGCACCAACATCCGCGAATTGCCGATCGCTCGTCCAATCGGCAACGTCGCAATGATCGCCGATCCCGCCGGTCCCGCCGGCCCGGCCGGCACCTGCCGCACACGGTGGGTGGAAGAAAAGGTTGTGTTTTCGGTCGGGCCGTAGGCATGGATCAACCGCTCGGGAGTCCCCGCCGCGAGCACCGCCGCGAACGCCCGCGGATCGACTGCCTCGCCCCCGGCGATCAATCCGCGCAAGGAAGCGAGGCTCCCCGGCGCCTCAAAGGCGACGCGATGGAACCAGGCGGCCGTGAGCGAAACCACCGTGATCCCCTGCTCGGCCACGGCCCGCGCCAGCTCGGGCGGCGACAGCACCTCTTCGGCCGCGAAGCCCACCATGCCGGCGCCGGTGAGGAGCGCCCCCCAGATCTCGAAGGTCGCGGCGTCGAAAGAGGAGCTGGAGGTCTGCGCGATGCGGTCGCCGGGGCCGAGCGGCAGGAAACCCGATCCGAGCACCAGCCGGCAGACCCCCCGATGGGTCACCGCGACGCCCTTGGGGCGCCCCGTCGATCCCGACGTATAGATCACATAGGCCAGGCTCTCCGCCGGCACAGGCCAACTCAAGGGCTCGGGATTCGATCCCCCAGGGGGGTCCCCGGCCCGTCCCTCGGCATCCAAGGCCAGGACCGGCACCCCGGGCTGCGGCAGCAGGACGCCGAGGTCTTCTTCTACCAGGAGGGCCGCGGGCCGCGAGTCTTCGAGCAGGTAGGACAGCCGCTCTCCAGGGTAGGCCGGGTCGAGCGGCACATAAGCCCCACCCGCCTTGAGGATTCCGAGCAGGCCGACCACCATGGCGTTCGACCGGGCGCTGAGCAGCCCGACACGGTCTCCCATCCCGACGCCCATCTCGGCGAGCCGCCGCGCCAGGAGCCCCGCTCGCCGGTCGAGGTCGCCGTAGGAGAGCGCCACGCCGCCGAAAATCGCGGCGACGGCCTCCGGCGACCGCGCCGCCTGGGCCGCGACCAGCTCGTGAAGACACGTCTCGCGCGGATAATCCGCCGCCGTGTCGTTCCATTCAACGACGATCGCGTGCCGCTCCCCCTCCCCGAGCGGCCCCCGCTCGACGGCGGCCGGGGCCGGGGCAGGCCGCGGGCGCGCCTGCTCCTCCCGCTGCCGGAGCAACGCCTCGAGGAGCTGACGCTTGTCGCCGGAAAGCCTTGATATACGGTCAGATAGGTCGGCCACCTGTAAACCCCGAAGTCCTCCTGGAGAGCCAGCAACTCTGCTCAACATCCTCTAAGTGCCGCGGCGAGTTGAAATCGTCCCCATTCCGGCCATCTCACGTATTCAAGGAAAAGATTCAAGAGGCCGCGCCGGGATCAACCAGAAGGGGTGAATCGGTGTCTATCCTGTCGGTCCCGGTCTCTCAATGGCTTTTCGCATCCTGGAGTCATCGCCGTGAGCCTCATCCGCCGTATCGCCCGCCTGCTCCGCACCTGGAAGAACCAGCCGAGATTCGGCACGCCAGGCCTGGGCCTCGCCCTCGTCCTGATGATCGCCGCCGTCGTCCTGCTCCTCCTGGCCAGCGGCCCCAAAACCGCTCCGACGCCGCCCCGGTCCACCCAGCCGGCTCCAAGGGTCCCTGAGCCGCGGGCTCCGGAGCCGGTCCCTCCCCTGGCGCCGGAACCCGCGGCCGTGGAAGGAAAGTGCCCGAAAGGCTGCGATGTGCCGCCCCCTGACTGCTATATCAAAGGGAATGTCTCCAAGAAGGGAGAGCGGATCTATCACGTTCCGGGGCAGCGTTACTACGAGGAAACCGTTATCTCTCCCGGAAAAGACGAAGCCTGGTTCTGCACTGAGGAGGAGGCCAGGGCCAACGGCTGGCGAAGAGCCAAAGTCTGAGTCTTGGCTTAAATCGCTTCATTGCTGCATACAAGGAGGTTCTTTAGCGATACAATACGGAATGGGATCCCATGCCACAGTCAAAGTCGCACCAGGACCCCGGCCGGAGGCCCGAACAGGTGGGTCCCTACAGGCTGGAAAAACCGCTCGGCCAGGGCGGCATGGGCTCCGTCTGGCGCGCCTGGGACGAACGCCTGAAACGGCAGGTCGCGCTCAAGCGGTTCCGTCCTGACGTCGAGATCTCCGGCCTGCGGGAACGCTTCCTGCGCGAGGCCCGGGCCACGGCGGCCCTCAAGCACCCCTCCATCGTCCATATCTACGACATCGTCGAGCAGGACAGCGACGAATGGATCGTCATGGAGCTGGTCGAGGGCGAGACACTCGAACGGCTCCTCCGGATCCAGAAAACCCTCCCTGTTTCCCAGATCCTCGACATCGGCCGGCAGATCGCGGAAGGGCTGGCCGAAGCCCATGCCCACGGGATCCTCCACCGGGACCTCAAGCTCTCGAACGTGATGGTCAACCCCGCGGGCCACGTCAAGCTCCTCGATTTCGGACTGGCCAAGCGGTTCCTGCTGGAGGAGGAGAGCTCAGCCCCGGACGAGCAGCTCTCGCGGCCGGGGATGCTCCTCGGCACCGTCCACGCCATGTCGCCCGAGCAGGTCCAGGGGCACACCCTCGACGCCCGTTCCGATCTATTTTCGTTCGGCTCCCTTCTCTATGGAATCCTGACCGGATTGCCGCCGTTTCATGCCACCACCTCCCTGGCGACGCTGGTCCAGATCCTCAGCCACGAGCCGCGGCCGATCGCGGAGGTCCGCCCCGAGGTGCCGCCGGAGCTGTCGGACCT
>DATAHG010000493.1:0-14694 GCA_036263295.1 Thermoanaerobaculia bacterium
CTTGCCGCAGACCCCGCAGGCGCTGGTCGCGAAGAAGTGCCGCTCGAGGGTCTTCCAGGACGGCTCGGGACCGCCGTCCAGCTCGACCTCGACGATGTTGGCGCAGGAAGCGGCGGCTTCCCCGGCTTCCCCGAGTCGTCCCTCCCCCTCCTCCGGCGGCTCCAGGCAGGGGCCGACGCGGCGGAGGTGGTCGCGGCTGGCGAGGATGCCTTCCGCGAAGAGGAACCCCAGGGCCAGCTCGGGGTCGGCGCCCGGGGTGCGCATGGTGACCGCGACGCTGCGGCGCTCGCCCCGCCAGATCAGGCGGATCTCCAGCGGCTCCTCGACCGCGAGCTGGTCCGGACGCGGCTCCGCCCCGGTCTCATCGACGCGCCAGAGGCGCGTCCCGATCTGGCTCGTCTTGGCCAACGTCTTGGGTAACAAGGTTGCGGTCTCTCCGTTCTCCTTCTTCCATCCGCGCCACCAGCCCGAATCGCAGCGCCAGGCGGGGCCAGCCTTCGGCCGCAAGGAGGGTCAAGGCCAGGAACCGAAGATAGACCATTCCGGCCGCGTCCGCCCATCGATCCGGCAGGCCGCGTGTCAGGGCGAGGCCGGCGACCCCGACCAGGACGGCGCCGCCGAGGGCGAAGGCGAGGCCTCGGCCGAGCGTGCGCGGCGGCCGGAAGGCGGGCACCGCGATCAGGGCGCCGGCCAGGAACCCCAGGCCGCGCGCGTCGAGGCCGGTGAGGGCCAGGGCCAGCCCGAGCACCGCCACGACCGCGCCCCAGACCCGGCGCTCCGGCAGCGGCCGGGCGAGGGCCCGACCGTAGGCCGCCAGCAGCCCGCCGATCACCGCGCCGCCGATCACATCCTCGGGAGAGTGGACGCCGAGATAGAGCCGCGACGCGGCCACGGCCACGACCATCAGGAGAGCCGCCGCCCACAACCAGCCGCGCCGGGCGCCCCGATACCTCAAAGCGAGCGAGGGCCAGAATTCCGCCGCGTTCTGGGTGTGGCCGCTCGGGAAGCCCCCTCCCCCGCCGGTCGACACCGCGAACCGGGTCGCGAGCGACGGATCCCTCTCATAAGGGCGCGGCGTGCCGATCACCACCTTGAGGAGCTGATTGATCACGAATCCGGCTCCGACCACGACCGCGAGCTGCCGGCCGAAGCGCGGCTCGACCAGCCAGTAGACGATCGCGATCAGTCCCCAGATCGCCAGGCTGGAGCCGAAATAGGTGAGCGCCACGAAAACCGGGTAGGCCTCGGGACCGAACAGATGCTGAACCCAGCGCACGCCTTCCATGAGCGGAGATCCTCTAGCAAATTAAAGGCCCGCGGAGGCATCCCGGCATGTCTTTTGCGTTGCCGCTTCCTTCCGGAGGGGCAGCTCATGGCAAGAGCGATCTGGAAAGGAAGCATCACCTTCGGTCTCGTGAACATCCCGGTCGGCCTTTACGGGGCCGAATCGACCAACGAGATCAGCTTTCATCTGCTGGATCAGCGCGACATGGCGCCGGTCCGCTACAAGCGGGTCAACGAGCACAGCGGCAAGGAGGTCCCCTGGGACCAGATCGTCCGCGGCTATGAGTTCGAGAAGGGCAAGTACGTGGTGGTGTCCGACCAGGACCTGAAGCGCGCCAGCCCCGAGGCCACCCAGACGGTGGACATCGTCGATTTCGTGGACCTCGAGGAGATCAGCCCGGTCTACTTCGACAAGCCCTACTATCTCGGCCCCGACAAGAAAGGGGCCAAGAGCTATGCTCTCCTGCGGGAGACCCTCAAGCGCACCGGCAAGGTGGGGATCGCCAAGGTGGTGATCCGCACCAAGCAGCACCTCGGCGCCGTGGTGCCCCAGGGCAACGTGCTGGTGCTCAACCTCCTGCGCTTCGGCCACGAGCTGCGCGACGCCGACCAGCTCGACATCCCGTCGGGCAAGGAGGGGGTTTCGGAGCGCGAGTTGGAAATGGCCGAGCGCCTGGTCGAGGGCATGGTCGATCGCTGGGACCCCGACAAGTACCGCGACGACTACCGCAACGATGTGATGAAGATGATCGACGAGCGGGTGAAGGCCGGACAGCTCGAAGCCGCGCCGGAGACCGAAGAGGAAGAGCCGAAGCCGGCCCGCGGCCAGGTCATCGACCTCATGGCCCTCCTCAAGCGCAGCGTCGAGGAACGCGGCAGCGGCTCGAAGAGCGGCGCCAAGAAGACGGCGGCGAAAAAGCCGGCGGCCAAGAAACCCGCCGCGAAGAAAACCGCCGCGAAGAAGACCGCGGCGAAACGGGCCACCGGCTCCAAGCGCAAGAGCGCCTGACCACCTCGCCCCGGAGGGGCGAAGCAACTGTAGGCCGGGGTTTCAACCCCGGCCGGGAGAAGCCGGCGGCGTTTTGTTGGGCGCCTTGGCCCGATTGGGAAAACCGGCCGCAACATCGCGCTGGCCCGCTCCGGGGGACCGGCGCACCGTTTGACGCGGGCACCGCCCCCGGCCGGGGTTGAAACCCCGGCCTACAAGGGCTCCGCCCCTCCGGGGCGTAAATCAAGACGGAGAAGATCCCCATGGCTCTCGAGGAATACCGCCGTAAACGGAATTTCGGGCGCACCCCGGAGCCCGCCGGCAAGGTGGGCAAGAAGAAGCCCCCCGAGGGGCTTTCGTTCGTGATCCAGAAGCACGCGGCCACCCGGCTGCATTACGATTTCCGGCTCGAAATGGAAGGCGTCCTGCGGAGCTGGGCGGTGCCCAAGGGGCCGAGCCTCGACCCCGCCGAAAAGCGCCTCGCGGTCCACGTCGAGGACCACCCCCTCGATTACGGCGGCTTCGAAGGGATCATCCCCAAGGGGCAGTATGGCGGCGGCACCGTCCTCCTCTGGGACCGCGGCATCTGGATCCCCGACGGCGATCCGGTCGCGGGCTACAAGAAGGGGCACCTGCGGTTCAGTCTCGAAGGGGAGAAGCTCCACGGCGCCTGGGACCTCGTGCGCATGCACGGCGACCGTGCCGGCGAGAACAAGGAGAACTGGCTCCTCATCAAGGTGGACGACGAGACCGCCCTCCCCGGCACCGACGACGCCTTCGTGAAGGAAAACGCGGCGAGCGTCGATACCGGCCTCACGATCGAAGAGATCGCCGCCAACCCCGACCGGGTGTGGAATTCGAACCGCGAGGAAAAGGTCAAGAAATCCGCCGCCGCCAAGCCGGCGGCCAAACCCGCGGCCAAGCCGGCCGCGAAAAAGGTTTCCAAAGCCGCCAAGGCGCCGGCCGTGGACCTGTCGGGGATCGAAGGCGCCCGCAAGTCCGCCTTCCCCAAGAAGGTCGAGGCGCAGCTCGCGACCCTGGTCTCCGACGCGCCGAGCGGCGAGGAGTGGATCCACGAGATCAAGTACGACGGCTACCGCGCCCTCTGCCACGTGCAAAAGGGCAAGGCCCATCTGATCACGCGCAACGGCAAGGACTGGACCGACCGCTTTCAGCCTGTCGCCCGGGCCGCCGAGGCGGCGCTCGGCTCGCGCGAGGCCATCCTCGACGGCGAGGTCGTGGTCCTGGAGCCCGGCGGCGTCAGCAGCTTCCAGGCCCTGCAGAACGCGCTCAGCGAGGACCGCGGCCGCGATCTCGTCTATTACGTTTTCGATCTGCTCTATCTGGACGGCTACGACCTGCGCAAGTCGCCCCTGCTGTCGCGCAAGGAGGCGCTGGCGAGCCTGTTCAAGGGCATGGACCCGGAAGGGCCGGTCCGCCTGAGCGATCACGTGCAGGGGCGCGGCGCCGAGTTCTTCCAGCAGGCCTGCGGCTTCGGGCTCGAAGGGATGATCTCGAAGCGCGCCGACTTCCCCTACCACGGCGGGCGCGGCAAGGACTGGGTCAAGGTGAAGTGCCTCAAGCGCCAGGAGTTCGTGATCGCCGGCTTCACCGATCCGGAGGGCTCGCGCACCGGCTTCGGCGCTCTCCTGCTCGGCGTCCATGAAAACGGCGATCTGGTCTACGCCGGCAAGGTCGGCACCGGTTTCAACGATCGCACGCTCACCGACCTGCGCCGCCGGCTCGGAAAAATTGAAAGGAAAGAGACGCCGTTCGCGAGCCCGCCGCGCGAGCTCGTCCGGGAGGCGGCGCGCGGCACCGCGCACTGGGTCAAGCCCGAGCTGGTCGGCGAGGTCGCCTTCACCGAGTGGACGCGCGACGGCATCCTCCGCCATCCCACCTTCCAGGGTCTGCGGGAGGACAAGAAGCCCGCCGAGGTGATCCGCGAACGCCCGCAGTCCACTCCAGACGAGCCCGGAGAGGAGCGCGAAGTGAGAACGCAAAGGCCCGCCGCCGCCAAGGCCGCGAAGGCGACCCAGGTGGCTCCGAAGAAAGCGGCGAAAGCCGCTCCGAGCAAAGTCGCCAGCCCCACCAAGAAGGCCGCGACCGACATCGAGATCGCCGGGGTGCGCCTGAGCAGCCCCGACAAGGTCCTCTTCCCCGGCCAGGGAGTGACCAAGCGCGATCTGGCGCTCTACTATGAAAAGGTTTCGGAGTGGATCCTTCCCCACATCAAGGACCGCCCGCTGACGCTGGTACGCTGCCCCGAGGGGCAGGGCAAGCAGTGCTTCTATCAGAAGCACGTCAACGATCAGTTCCCGGCCACGGTGAAGCGGGTGGAGGTGGAAGAGGGCGGCGACAAGGTCCCCTACGGCGCGGTGGACTCCCTGCCCGGATTGATCTCGCTGGTCCAGATGGGCGCGCTGGAGCTGCACGTCTGGGGGGCGCACCGCGACAAGATCGAAAAGCCCGACTACCTGGTCCTCGACCTCGATCCCGACGAGGGGCTCGACTGGAGCCGGGTGGTCGAAGGCGCCCGCCTGGTGCGGCAGGTGCTCGATCACCTCGGCCTCCAGAGCTTCGTCAAGACCACCGGCGGCAAGGGGCTCCACGTCGTGCTGCCGCTCTCCCGCCGGCACTCCTGGGACGAGGTGAAAAGCTTTACCAAGGCGGTCTCCGACCTGATCGTCGCGGCCGAGCCGGACCGCTACACGTCGAACATGTCGAAGGCGAAACGCAAGGGGCGGATCTTCATCGACTACCTCCGCAACGGCCGCGGCGCCACCTCGATCTCCGCCTACTCCTCCCGCGCCCGCGCCGGCGCCCCGGTCTCCGCCCCGCTGTTCTGGGACGAGCTCGACAACCCCGACGTGCGCGGCAACTCCTTCACCGTCGAGAACCTGCCCGCCCGGCTGGAGACGCTCCCCGCCGACCCGTGGGCCGGGTTCTTCGACGTCAAGCAGACCCTCAGCGCGGCCATGAAGAAGGCGGTCGGCATGGAGTGAGGATTGGCACGAAAGATGCTCCTGATGTCATTCGATCGATTGACATCAGGAGTCGTCATGACCATGCCATCCCCGCGATTCAGCGAGAGCAGCGCCCACCGGGCCGGCCTGTACCAGGCTCTCACCGTTTTCAGTTTCTTCCTCGGCCTCATGCTGACCGGCTGCGGCCCGAAGCCGCTGCCGCCCGAGGTCGCGAAGCTCGTCCAGTCCACCGTCGACATCCAGCCCGACAACCTGCCCGCCGCGGTGCGCGGCCAGAAGGAGCGGGTGCGGGCCTGGAAGGAGACCCAGGCTTTCTACGGCAAGCGCCAGTTCCAGCCCGCCTGGTCGAACGAGAAGGGGCCCCTGCCGCAGGCCGAGGAGCTGCTGACCGTCATCGACAAGCTCGGCAGCGAAGGGCTCGACGTCCGGCGCTACTCGCGCGACCGCCTCGCCGCCCAGATCCAGCAGGTCAAGGCCCTCAAGTCCTATGAGGATCCCCAGGCCCAGCGCGAGCTGGTCGATCTCGACGTGGAGCTGACCTATACCTTTCTGACCCTGGCCTCCCACGTCGCGACCGGCCGCCTGCAGCCCGAGACCTTGCGGGTGGACTGGTACACCAAGCCGCGCAATGTGGACCTCGACGTCAAGCTGACCCAGGCCCTGGCCAAGGAAGGGGAGATGGAGCAGGTGGTGCGCGGCATGGCGCCGCCGTCCGAGGACTACGCCCGCCTGCGCACCGCTCTCGCGAGCTATCGCGAGCAGGCCACCCAGGGGGGCTGGCCGCAGGTGCCGGAGGGGCCCACCCTCAAGAAGGGGGACCGCGGGGTCCGCGTCCAGGCCCTGCGCTCCCGGCTGCTCGCCAGCAAGGACCTCCAGGGGGCGGCCCCGCAGGCCGCCAACCCGCAGACCTCAACCGCCGATCTGTTCGACGACGCCCTCGCGGCCGGGGTGGCCCGTTTTCAGGCCCGCCACGGCCTCGACCCCACCGGCGCGGTGGACGCCGACACCCTGGAAGCGCTGAACGTGCCGCTGTCGTTCCGCATCTCCCAGATGGTCGCCAACCTGGAGCGCTGGCGCTGGATGCCGAGCAGCCTCGGCGAGCGCTACATCCTGGTCAACGTGCCCGAATACCGCATGGACCTGGTCGAAGGGGACCGCACCGCCCTCACCATGCGGGTCGTGGTCGGCAAGGTCCAGAGCCAGACCCCGGTGTTCAGCGACCAGATGACCTACCTGGAGCTGAACCCGGCCTGGAACCTGCCCTCCACCATCACCCGCGACGAGATCGTGCCCAAGCTCGCCTCCGACCCGGGCTACCTGTCGCGCAACAACATCCAGGTGGTGAAGGGGGACGGCGACGAGGCCGTGGACCCCTATTCGGTGGACCTCGCCCAGCTCGGCCAGAACGGCTCGCCATACCGACTGCGCCAGGGCCCGGGGGCCGACAACCCGCTCGGCAAGGTGAAGTTCATGTTCCCCAACCAGTTCGACGTCTACCTGCACGACACCCCGGCCGACCACCTGTTCAGCCGGGAGGAGCGGGATTTCAGCCACGGCTGCATCCGTCTGGAGAAGCCGGTCGAGCTGGCCGACTACCTCCTCAAGGACGACCCCGAGTGGACCCCGCAGGCGATCCAGGCGGCGCTCGCGACCGGCGAGCAGAAGACCGTCCAGCTCAAGAAGCCGCTGCCGGTCCACATCCTCTACTGGACCGCCTGGGTCGAGAAGGACGGCACCGTGCAGTTCCGCAAGGACATCTACGGCCACGACGCGGCCCTGTTCGAGGCTCTCGACAAGGAGCCGCCGGTCTGGCTGGACCTGAGCGCGGTGCGCGGCGAGAAGCAGGCCGCGAAGTAGGGGCGTCCCGTCAGGTGGCTGGAGCCGGTGGGGCGGACAGCTCCACCGGCTTTTTCGTGTCCAGCCAGCTTTTGACCGCCGTTGCCAGCAGGATCACCAGGCCGCCGCCGAGCGACCACGGCCCCGGCCGCTCGCCGTGGATCAGCCAAGCCCAGATCGGGTTGAGCACCGGCTCCAGGAGCAGCAGCAGCGCCCCCTCGAGAGCCGACACCCGCACCACGCCGCGGGTCAGGAAGATGTAGGCGAGCGCGATCTGGAAGAAGCCGAGATAGGCCAGGATCAGCCAGTCCGTGACATGGCTCGGCCCGACCGGCAGGGCGAAGGGCAGGCAGAAGACGGCGACGATCACGCTCCCCCACAGGGACGCCGCGGCGCCGGTCCCCGATCCACCTTCCCGCTTGCCGAGCGCCCGCAGGCCCATGACGGCCAGGGCATAGGTCAGCCCCGAGAGGGCGGCCAGGACGTTGCCGAGCCACGGCCGGGGCGCCGTGGCCGAGGCCGGGTCGAGCCCCACGAAGAACAGCCCGAGCCCCACTCCGAGCACCCCCATGTAGACCAGGTCGCGCCCCCGCACCCGCTCCTTGAGCAGCCAGGGGGAGAACAGCAGCACATAGAGCGGCGAGGTGGCCTGGAGGAAGATGGCGCTCGCCGCCGTGGTCATCTTGTTGGCCTGGACGAACAGGACCATGGTGACCGCGAACGCCGCCCCCACCCCGAGGATCCGCAGGCTCGGCCGCTGCCGCGCCGCCGGCACCAGCAGGACCAGGGCGAGCGCCGCGAAGGCCGACCGGAAGCACGAGACCTCCCAGCCATCCAGGCCGATCGACTTGACCGCCGCCCCGCCGGTCGAGAACAGCGCCGCCGCCGCCAGCACCTCCAGGCGCGGCTTGAGCGAGGAAACCGGGGAATCCGAGGATGGGGTGGGCATGAGGGGGGAGATCTTACACTGGGAGCGCCGGCTTCCAGCCGGCACTTGAGATAGATTGCCGGCTGGAAGCCGGCGCTCCCAGTGGTATTCTCCCCTCTTCCATCCGTATACCTCCCAGAGGGCGAGGCAAACATGCGACGTACCGCGATCCTGCTCTTCCTGTCGATGCTGCCTGGGCTCTCCCTGTCGGCCCAGACCGCCTATTCGGTGCAGTCCGACGGCGACGACAAGCTCTATTCGATCGACCTCCACACCGGGGTCGCCAAGGCCATCGGCGCGACCGGCTTCGGGGATATCGAGTCCCTCACCTTCAGCCCCGGCTGCGACACCCTTTATGGGGTGGACGACGTCACCGACGTGCTGGTGAAGTGCGACATCGCGACCGGCGCCTGCGAGGAGATCGGCAAGCTCGGCTATGACGTGACCGACACCGGACTCGCCGTGGCGAGCAACGGCCGCTATTACATGTCCACCGACGTGCCGACCCCGGAGACCCTCTTCTCGATCGATCCGGCCAGCGGCTCGGCCACCAAGGTGGGGCCACAGGGCTTCCACGTGACCGGGCTCGCCGGCCGCCGCAAGGACCTGGCGTCGAAGTGCCCCTCGGGCCTCTTCGGGCTCGAAGGGGACACGCCGCGCGGCAAGGCCTCCCAGCTCCTCTGTCTCGACCTCGGCACCGGCGCCGCCCATGCGATCGGACCGCTCAAGGCCCTCACGATCACCGACGGCGGCCTCGACTTCACCCTCGACGGCACCCTCTACGGCATTTCGGACGGCCTGCAGGCCGCCAACGACCCGAGCCGCATCTTCACCGCCGATCCCGACACCGGCGAGGCCCATGTCGTGGCCACGGTGAAGGTCAACAACCGGCCGGCGTTCGGCTTCGAGGGGCTCGCCATCGCCGACGGGATCTGCGACGGCGTGATCGACGAGCGCCAGAGCGTGCTGGAGGTGCCGGCCCTCGACGGCTGGGGCCTCGCCGGGCTCGGGCTGTTGCTGGCGGCGGCGGGGGCGGTGGTGCTGCGGCGGCGGGCGGCCTGACGCCACCCGCCCGTCACACCCCCCGCCTTGCCCTCCTCCCCCGGCTGAGCTAGCCTGTCTGAGAACGTCCTCAGCCTGGAGAGCGCGCCAGAGCCCATGCCCGAACCTCAAAGAAAAATCTTCGTCCTCGACACCTCGGTCATCCTCCACGACTTCAACGCGATCCACAATTTCAAAGAGCACGACGTCGCGATCCCGATCACCGTCCTGGAGGAGCTCGACACTTTCAAGAAGGGCAACTCGGTCCTCAACCTGCAGGCCCGCGAGTTCATCCGGCAGCTCGACAAGCTCTCCAGCACCAACATGCTGCGCGAGTGGATCCCGCTCGACGGGCCGGACCGCGGCAGCTTCCGGGTGCTGACCGACGAGAACGGCGTCCCCCCCGAGCTCAACGCCGCCGAGCTGTTCGGGACCAAGAAGGCCGACCACCGGATCTTGAACGCCGCCCTCACGCTCGCCCGCGCCGAGAGCGGCCGCAAGGTCATTCTGGTCAGCAAGGACATCAACCTCCGGCTCAAGGCCCGGGCGGTCGACCTCCCCGCCGAGGACTACGAGACCGTCAAGATCAAGGACGTCGACCACCTCTACAAGGGCAAGTCCGAGGTGGAGATGGAGTCCGGCCTGATCGACCGGCTCTACCGCGAGGAGTCGGTGCCGGCGGCGGACTTCCCGCTGCCCGAGAAGCCGGTCGCCAACCAGTACTACATCTTCCGCAGCGGCTCGAACTCCGCCCTGGCCTGCTACAACCCGGGCACCGACAGCCTGCGGCGGGTCATCAAGAGCCAGGCCTACGGCATCTCCCCGCGCAACGCCGAGCAGACCTTCGCCCTTCACGCGGTCAGCAACCCGGATGTCCCGCTGGTCACCCTGTCCGGCTCGGCCGGCACCGGCAAGACCCTGATCGCCCTCGCCGGAGCCCTGGAGCAGCGCCGCGAGTTCCGCCAGATCTATCTGGCGCGCCCCATCGTGCCGCTCTCCAACCGCGACATCGGCTTCCTGCCGGGGGACATCCTGTCCAAGATCAACCCGTTCATGCAGCCGCTCTGGGACAACCTGGGGATCATCAAGAACCAGTACGGCGAGCGGGACCGCGAATACAAGAAGGTGGACGAGCTGGTCGAGACCGAGAAGCTGCACATCGTGCCGCTGGCCTATATCCGCGGCCGCAGCCTCTCCAACGTGATCTTCATCGTGGACGAGGCGCAGAACCTCACGCCGCACGAGGTGAAGACCATCATCACCCGGGCCGGCGAGAAGACCAAGATCATCCTGACCGGCGACATCTTCCAGATCGACACGCCCTACCTCGACGCCCAGAGCAACGGCCTCTCTTACCTGATCGACCGCATCCGGGGGAACCCCCTCTATGCGCACGTCAACCTGGAGAAGGGCGAGCGCTCCGACCTCGCCAACCTGGCGAGCATGCTGTTGTAGGGGCGGGCCGGCGCCTAGCCCTTCGCTTCCGAGGGCTCGCCCCCCATCCCCTTGGCCTTCACCTCGGCCTCGCCGAGGTACCACCGCGGCTTGTCCTTGGGTTTCCAGACTAGGCCGAAGGCCCCCACGTGCTCGAGGATGTGCCGCAGGGCCTCCTCCGGATCGTCGGTGAAGAGGATGCGCTCGAGGTCCACCGGCGAGATCGTGCCCTCCGGGATCATGGTGTCGTGGATGAAGTCGCGCAGCGGCTTCCAGTACTCCGTCCCCATGATCACCAGGGGGAACTCCTTGATCTTGCCGGTCTGGATCAGCGTCACGGTCTCGAACACCTCGTCGAGGGTCCCGAAGCCGCCGGGCAGCACGACGAAGGCGTAGGAGTACTTGACCAGCATCACCTTGCGGATGAAGAAGTAGTGGAACTCCAGCCAGAGGTCGAGGTAGGGGTTGGGGCTCTGCTCGTGGGGAAGGACGATGTTGAGGCCGATCGACTTCGCGTGGGCCTCGCGGGCGCCGCGGTTGGCCGCCTCCATGATGCCGGGGCCGCCGCCGGTCATGATGGTGAAACCCGCCGCGCCGAGCCGCCGCCCCATCTCGTGGGCCAGGGCGTAGTAGCGATGCGTCTCGGGGAAGCGGGCGGAGCCGAAGACCGTGACGCAGGGGCCCACGAAGTGGAGTCTCCGGAAGCCGCGGACGAACTCCCCCAGGATCCGCATCAGGCGGCGCAACTCGGAGGCCCGGGTGTGTGGGCCTTCGAGGAACCGCCCCTCCTCCGGGCTCTGCGTCCCCTTGCCCCAGCGCGGCGGCTGGCCTTCCTTGACGGCGACCTCGGCCTCGGCTTCCGAGACGCCGCTGGGGGTGACCGGGTCTTGCGGCTTGATCTCTTCCATGCCGGAGAGTCTAGCAAGGGGTGGGCCTGGCCTTGCACGTTTCTTGCGTCAAAAATCCACCGCGGTATCCGTCGCGGCCGGCGTGTGTCCAGAGGGGCAGTTCCGGCATCTACTCTGAAAGGGGTTTTCGCTCATGGGATGGCATCCATCTCCGCGATCACGGCGGCGCTCCCGTGCCGGGATGGCTCTCCTGGGGGCCGCCGGTCTGGCGTTCGCCGCCTGGGCCTTCCATGCCGGCCAGCCGGCCCTGGCGGCCGCCGCCCAGGGTCCCGGCAGCCCGGCCGAACGCTCCCAGCGCTTCCCCAACGTCGTCATCGTGACCATCGACACCCTGCGGGTGGATCACGTCTCCGGCTACGGCTACCGCCGGCCGACCACGCCGAACGTCGATCGGTTGCTGGCCTCCGGCGTCAAGTTCCGCCAGGCCCGCACGGTCGAGCCGCTGACCAATCCGTCGCTCTGCTCGATGTTCACCTCGACCTACCCGCACGAGCACGGCTCGACCCGCAACGGCCTCCGCATGCGCCCCGGTCTGGCGTCGGTCGCGAGCGTCCTCGGCCGGCGCGGCTACGAGACCGCCGCCTTCGTCGGCAACTGGACCCTGCGCAATGAGATCTCCGGCCTCGGCGAGCACTTCGACAACTACCAGGAGATCCTCAACCGCAAGCGCTGGTACGGCCTGTTCAAGGGCGAGGCCACGGCCGAGGACCTGACCGACGGCGCCCTCGCCTGGCTGGCCGAGAACCGCCGCGAGGAGCGCGACCCGGCCCGGAAGGGCCACCGCCCCTTCCTGCTCTGGGTCCACTACGTCGAGCCGCACGCCCCCTACCGCCTGCAGGAGGAGGTCGCCGGCCGGCTGGGGATCAAGGCCTCCGGCGAGGTCTCCCGGCTGGACCGCTACGACACCGAGATCGCCTTCGCCGACTACCACGTCGGCCGCCTGCTCAACGCGCTCTCCGCCGACCCGGCCCTGCAGGCCAACACCCTGGTGGTCTTCGCCGCCGACCACGGCGAGAGCCTCGGCGAGCACTCCTACTGGGGGCACGGCCGCAATCTCTACGAGCCCACCCTGCGGATTCCGCTGGGGATCGCCTGGCCGGGCCGCCTGCGCCCCGCCGTCATCGACGCCCCGGCCGTAAACCTCGACGTGGCCCCGACCATCCTCGGCCTCGCCGGCCTGCCCATCCCCAAGAGCTTCCAGGGGATGGACTGGACCCCGGTGCTCGAAGGGGGCGAGCTGCCGCGCGAGCGCACCCTGCTCTTCCAGGCTCACAAGGGGGCGGTGCTGTCGGCCAAGGAGGCGGCGAGCGCCCGCCGCAAGGGGCTGCTCGAGGTCGCCCTGCTCGCGGGCAACCGCAAGGAGATCTTCCGCATGGCCGAGGGGAAGCGCTGGGTCTACGACCTCGCCAGGGACCCGGGCGAGCTCCGTGGGGTCCTGGCCGGAGCGGCCGGCGGCGTCCAGCCTTCGGTGCCGATGCGCGACTGGCTGGCCAGCGTCCAGCGCGGCCTCGACGCTTCCGACCGCGTCCTCACCGCCCAGGTCAAGTCCGAGGACGTCGAAAAACTGCGGTCGCTCGGCTACGTGGAGTAGGACGCGCCGGCCCGGGGTGGTTCCTCCCGGGTGAATCCGGTATCTTTAGGAGTCCGACACCGGGAGGGAACCCGAAGTGGCAACCAAACCGATCTTTCTGCTGGCCGACAGCCAGCTCCTGTTCTGGCGCGACGAGGAGGGCAAGCTCTTCCTCGAACGCGCCCGCATCGCCTTGGAAGACGAGGTGCCGAGCCAGCTCCGGGCGGCCTACCTCGGCGCCTCGAATGGCGACGCGCCCGAGTTCTACGATCTCTTCGTCGCCGCCATGAACGAGATCGGCATCCAGAACTGCCGCATGATCCCGTCGAAGCCCAGCGTGGACGACCGCCTGTTCCTCGGCCGCGCCGACCTCATCCTCCTGGCCGGCGGCGACATCGAGCGCGGCTGGGACACCTTCCAGGAGAACGGTCTGCAGCAGAAGATCATGGAGCGCTATTACGCCGGCGCCCTGCTGATCGGGATCTCGGCCGGCGCCGTCCAGCTCGGCCTCAAGGGGTGGAACGAGACGAAGCGCACGGTCTTCGACACCTTCCGCCTGGTGCCGTTCGTGGTGGACGCGCACGACGAGCCGTCCTGGGTGCGCCTCGGGCAGATCGTCGCCAAGGCCGGCGAGCAGGCCCGCGGCTTCGGCATCCCGTCCGGTGGCGGCGCGGTCTACCACGCCGACTTCTCGGTCGAGCCGGTGCGCCATCCGCTGGTCGAGATCACCCAGACCGAGGAGGGGGTCCGCCAGGCTCTCCTCTTCCCCGGCCAGACCACCGAGGTCGAACGGACCGAGGCGCCGCCGCCGGCCCGTCCGAACTACCTGGAAGAGCTGGAGCGCCAGGGCTACATCAACGTCCAGGGCGAGGTTCTGGAACCCGAGGCCGAAGCCGAGCCTGCCGGCCCGAACGGCGGGGAGCGTCCGGACGCGGCCGAAGTCACCGAACCGGCCGCCGCCGGCAAGTCCTCTGACGACGACCTGGTGAACTGACCCCGACCGCATGAAGCTCTACGCCCTGGGGGACCTGCACCTCCGGTACGAGGTCACGCGCCGCGCACTGGAGGCGCTCGCCCCGCACCCCTACGACTGGCTGATCCTGGCCGGCGACGTCGGCGAGACGGAGGAGCAGCTCCGTTTCGCCCTGTCGATCCTGCGCCGCCGCTTCGGCCGCCTGCTCTGGGTGCCGGGCAACCACGACCTGTGGACGATCCCCTCGAAGCCCGAGGACCTGCGCGGCGTCGCCAAGTACGAGCGGCTGGTCTCGATCTGCCGCGACTACGGCGTCCTCACGCCCGAGGACCCGTACGTCACCTGGCCCGGCGAGGGGCCGCGCGCCATCCTCGCCCCGCTCTTCCTGCTCTACGACTACAGCTTCCGGCCCGACCACATCCCGGTCGAGAAGGCGATCGCCTGGGCAGCGGAGGACGACCTCCTGGCCTCCGACGAGGTGCTGCTCCATGCCGATCCGTACCCGGACAAGCCGGCCTGGTGCGAGGCGCGCTGCAAGGCGACCGAGGTGCGGCTCACCGAGGCGGCCGAGCGCGGCCCGACGATCCTGATCAACCACTTCCCCCTGCGGCGGGACCTCGCGATCCTGCCCCGCATCCCGCGCTTCTCGATCTGGTGCGGCACCCGGCGGACCGAGGACTGGCACCTGCGCTTCCGGGCCGAGGCGGTGATCTACGGCCATCTCCACATCCGCGCCACCCACTGG
>DATAHG010000494.1:0-3766 GCA_036263295.1 Thermoanaerobaculia bacterium
AGGCCGTCCGCCTCCTCCCAGAGGTCGAGGGTCATGTCGAGCTGCGCCGTGCCGTTCTCGACCGGCAGCGGCTCGAAGGTGAGCCCCGGCACCTCGTAGGCCGAGCGCGGCGAGTTCTGCAGGATGAAGTCGGTCTGGAAGAGCGGGTTGCGGCTCATGTTCCGCTCGGGCTGCAGGACCTCGACCAGCCGCTCGAAGGGGAAGTCCTGGTGGCTGAAGGCGCCGAGGACCACCTCGCGCTGGCGCCGCAGCAGGGCGCGGAAGCTCGGATCGCCCGACAGGTCGGTGCGCAGCACCAGGGAGTTCACGAAGAAGCCGATCAGCGGCTCCAGCTCGGTGCGGCTGCGGTTCGCGACCGGCGCCCCGACCACGATGTCGTCCTGCCCGGTATAGCGGTGGAGCAGCGCCTTCCAGGCCGCCAGCAGGGTCATGAACGACGAGGCCGACTCCTCGCGGCCGAGGGCCCGCACGCGGTCGGCCAGCCCGCGCGGGACGTGCAGGAAGCGCTTGGCCCCCCAGACGCTCTGCACCGGCGGGCGCGGGTGGTCGGCCGGCAGCTCCAGCTCGCCCGGCATGCCGGTGAGCTGCCCCTTCCAGTAGGCCAGGCCCTCCGCGAGCGCCGGGCCGCGCATCCATTCGCGCTGCCAGAGGGCGTAGTCGCCGTACTGGATCGGCAGCTCGGGGAGGGGGGACGGCCGCCCCGCGGCGAAGGCGCCGCAGAGGGTCGCCAGCTCGCGCATCAGGACGCGCACCGACCAGACGTCGCCGATGATGTGGTGCATCATCAGGACGAGCACGTGGTCCGCCTCCCCCAGTCTCAGCAGGTGGGTCCGCACCAGCGGGCAGCGCTCCAGGTCGAACGAGCGCTGGCACTCCGCGGTGATGAAGCGCTGCACGACCGGGAGCTGCTCGGCCGCGGACAGCCGCGACAGGTCGACCACCGGCGGGTCGATGACGGCGTCGCCGTCGACGATCTGGACCGGCCGGCCGCCGTCCGCGCCGAAGCGGGTGCGCAGGGTCTCGTGGCGGCGGACGATCTCGGCGAGGCCGCGCCGCATCACCGGCAGGTCGAGGGTGCCGCGGATGCGCACCGCGGCCGGGATGTTGAAGGCCGGCGTGCCGGGGTCGAGCTGGTCGATGAACCAGAGGCGCTGCTGGGCGAAGGAGACCGGCACCGGCGAGACCACCGGGCGCCGCGGGATCCCCTTCTCCGTCCTCTCCGGCCGGTCCGGGCCGGCCTCCGGGGCGGCCGCCTTGCGGCGCTTCTCCGCCAGCATCAGCTCCAGGAGCCGGCGCTTCTTGTCGGAGAGGCTCTCGGTGTACTTGGACAGGTCGGCCATGGTCTCGCGCTCCGGCTCAGCGGCCCCGGGCCGGGCTCAGGGTGAGGGTGCTCTCGGCCACCTTGTCGACCGCGGCGCGGGTGTACGGCAGCGGATGGACCTTGCCCGCCAGCCAGAGCGGCGTCAGGTCCTCGCGGTGGCGGTAGAACAGGTGCTCGCTCTGCCCGGTGCTGTTGACCCCGACCGAGCGGTCCCAGTCGGCCGCGTCGAGGACCATGCGCTGCGCCGCCCCGGCGTTGGCGGCGAAAGGGTGCTCGGGGTCGGCCTCGGTGAACCAGGTGGCGTTCACCGTGAAGCGGTCGCCGCCCGGGCAGGGGAAGGGCCCGGCGTTGACCAGCTTTTCGAGCCAGGGCACGCCGCTCAGGCCCAGCGGCCGCTGGCGGAAGGTGAGGGTGTGCGGCTTCCCCCACTGCCACTGCCCGGGGTCGGCGCCGTAGCGCTCGCGCAGCCAGGCGACCGCCGCGGTGAGCGCGCGGGCCGCGATGTCCTCCCTGTGCTCGACCCGGGGGGTCCGCCGGTCGTCGAACAGCGGGCTGGTGCCGGCCTGCATCAGGCTCACCATCACCGGGCCGTGGACCCAGTAGTACTCCATGTACTCGGCGGTGAGCTCCTTGCCCAGCTCGTCCTCGACGAGGCCCTCGACCAGCTTCCTGTACCAGACCTGGTAGATCGCCGCTCCGACCTCCTGCGGATCGGCCCGTAGGTTCCAGGCGCGGACCGCCGCGAGCGCCCGCTTCTCCAGGTCGTCCGCCGGGCGGACGGCCAGCAGATAGGGGCGCAGCGCCGCGGCCGGCAGGTGGTAGGTGTCGTTCTGGAGGTCGATCGAATCCTGCACGCTCACCTTCGCGTTGCGGGCCAGCACGTCGGTGATGCGGATCGCCCGGTAGGGGTCGGCGTACTCGTAGCCGATCGAGTAGGGGTAGTCGTCCGACACGATCTTCTGGTTGGCGGTCGCCACGAAGCCGGCCGGCGGGTTGTAGAGGGTCGGCAGCTCCGCGAAGGGGATCCAGCCCTGCCAGTCGTACTCGCCGGTCCAGCCGGGCGAGGGCACGGCGCCGGTGTTCTGCCGCGGGCGGATCGGGATGCGGCCGGCCGCCTGGTAGCCGATGTTGCCGTCGACGTCGGCGTAGACGAAGTTCATGTGGGCGCCGTCCCAGAAGCTCAGCGCCTGCCGGAAGCTCCCCCAGTCCCCCGCCCGGTTGATCTCCAGGAGCGACCGGACCAGGCTCGCGCCGATCTGCCCGGTCCAGGCCAGGGTGGTGGGCGGCGCCTTCTCCATCGGGCCGCCGAGGGTGTTGAGGAGGGGGCCGTGATGGGTGCGGACGACCCGCATCCGCACCGGATCGGCCCCCTTGACCGAGATGACCTCGTCGTGGACGGAGAGCGGGCGCCATTGCCCCTGGAACAGGTAGCGCGACGGCTTCTTCGGGTCGTCGAGCTTTTCGAGGTAGAGATCCTCGACGTCGGGCACCAGGTCGGTGACGCCCCAGGCGATCCGCTTGTTGTGGCCGATGACCACCGCCGGGGTGCCGGCCAGGGTGTAGCCCACGCTGTCGTAGCCGCCGCCGTGCAGGCCGTTGGCGTACCAGGCCGAGGGCATGAACAGCTCCAGGTGGGTGTCGTTGGCGAGGAGGGGCTTGCCGGTCGCCGTGCGCTGGCCGCTCACCACCCAGTTGTTGCTGCCCTGGTTGGGACCGGGGACGCCGAGCAGCGGCGAGAGGCCGCGGAAGCCCAGCTCGACGTCCTGTCGCGCCCAGGGATAGCCGTTGGCCTCGGGGGGGACGATCACCGGCGCGCCTTCGCTGTAGGGGGGCAGCAGGGTGCGGACGACGCCCTCCCCCACGCGGGCCAGGAAGTGGGCCCGCGACAGCTCGAAGGAGCCGTTCTCGGACAGAATCCAGTACATCACCTTGGCGACCAGCAGGGTGTCGACCGGCGTCCAGGGGGCCGGGTCGTCGCGGAACAGCGACAGCTCCAGGGCGAGCCGGCCGCGGTGCCCGTCGAGGTAGGCGTTGACGCCGCGGGCGTAGCCCTCCAGCACGGCGCGGGAGGCGGGATCCATGCGCTTCCACTCCCCCTCGGCCGCCGCCAGCAGGCCGAGGTTGCGGGTGGCGCGGTCGTAGCCGAGGAGCGGCTCGCCAACCAGGGCGGCGAGGGTGCCGCGGCCGACCCGGCGGTTGAATTCCATCTGCCAGAAGCGGTCCTGGGCGTGGACGTAGCCTTGCGCGAAGAACAGGTCGGCGCCGCTGCCGGCATAGAGATGGGGCGTGCCCCAGCGGTCGCGGACCACCTTGACCGGCGCGGCGAGACCGGCGGCCTCGACCGTGCCCTCGGTCTGCGGCCACGGGCGGCGCACGAACCAGAAGCCGGCCACGGCGAGGACCAGCCCGAGGCCGAGCAGGGTGAGCGCCGTGATCCGGAGCGCC